>NZ_VMMZ01000072.1:0-11496 GCF_013277475.1 Streptococcus sp. k-628 | reverse complement strand
CTAGCTTCCTAGTTTGCTCTTTGATTTTCATTGAGTATTAAACAAGTACCTCTCATAAGAAAATCTCCTAGCAGGAAAGTCTGCTAGGAGATTTTTGCATTTCAGGAAGTGGACGGCTGACTTGGCAACCAGCTAAGTGTAAAGGTTAACTGTTCAGCTTTTAGGAGGTCTTGGTGTTGAATAGTTGATACTAGGTTTTTGTCCAGTCGGCATTCTTTGACAAAGTTGAAGTGGCTGTGGTTTTGCTCAGTATGAATATCTAGCCATTTATCTTCTTTGGCAAGGTAGATACGGAGGTGATTAAAGAGAGGGATTCCGAGATCATAGCTTGGTTTGCCTGGACAGGTCGGATAAAATCCGAGGGCCGACCAGATGTACCAGGCCGAGAGACTACCGTTATCCTCATCGCCAGGATAGGCTTGCCAGCTTGGGTGAAAAGCTTTCTGACGGAGAGTCTTGATGAGAAGGGCAGTGTAGTCAGGGTAATCACTGTAGCGGAATAGATAAGGAATGTGGAAGCTCGGCTGGTTGGAAATGGCTATTTGTCCAAAAGGAGCAGTAGCCATTTCGCTCATTTCGTGAATTTCGTAACCATAGCCTGTTGTCTCAAAGAGGGGAGCATCTTGACAGGCTTTCAAAAGATAGTTGCTAAAGGCTTCTTTTCCACCCATAAGTTGGATTAAGTCTGGGATGTCTTGGAGGACGCCTAAAGTCGCTTGGATGGCAGAGCATTCAGCGTAGTCTCGTCCCCAACTATAGGGAGAGAAGTCAGGACGGAAGTTTCCTTGATTGTCTCGCGCTCGCATGTAACCTGTCTCAGCATCAAATAGATGGCGGTAATTTTGTGAAGCAGTCCTATAGATTTCCGCGATGTCATTCTGACCAAGTTTTTTGGCACAGCTGGCGATACAAAAGTCACTATAGGCATAGTCTAGGGTGTGGCTGACGCTTTCGTGGTGGTCGGTAGAGAGGTAGCCTAGTTCTTGGTATTGGGCTAGTCCGTGGCGGCCATTGATGCCTAGAGGGTCGGACTTGGTGGCTGTTTCAATCATGGCTTGAAGGAGTTCTTCTTCTAGGTCAGGAGCCATGTCCTTGCAGGCGCTATCTGCGATAATACCGTCTAAAAGTGTACCAGGCATCATACCCCGTTCATCTGGAGCCAGCCATTTTGGAAGGAAACCAGTATCGCAGTAGCTATTGAGAAAACCTTCTAAAAAGAGACGATAATACTCTGGTATGACAAGGGCAAAGAGGGGGAAGGTGGTGCGGAAGGTATCCCAGAAACCATTGTTGATGAAGAGAACACCGGGCTTGACAGTGCCAGTGGCCAGATCCATGTGGGTGGCTTGCCCTGATTCATCAATCTCATAAAAAGTTTGAGGAAATAGGAAGAGTCTGTAGAGGCAGTGGTCAAAGAAGGCTCGATCAGCCTCTCCTGTCTCTATAACGTCAAAACGATGGAGGAGATTTTCCCAGTCCGCTTGGGTACTTGCTTTACAGCTATCAAAATCCTCTTGGGGTAGATTAAGCAGTGTTTGAGAAGGAGAGATGAAAGAAGTCGCTAGCTGAATCTCGGTTTGACTACTTGCTAAGTCAATTTGCCAGTCTCCACCTTCTTGACTGACAGCAAGGATATCCGTATTCATTTGCAGGGCAGTGAACATCGTTAGTGGATTTTTGTTGGTCTCAGTTTTTCCTTCTTGTCGCAGGGTAAGAGTCCGCTCATCTACTTGCTCTACGGTCAGTTCATCTGCTGCGTGAAGATAGAGGGAGAGGGCTTTGCCTTGCTTTTGCTCCAAACGAATAGAAGCGCCGTAGCAAGTCGGTGTGAGCTGGGTTTCAATCTGATAGCGCAGGGAGAAAATTTTCAGATAATGAGGTTGGAAAGAGGCCTTATCCATATCATAGGAAGACTGACGATGGAAGAGGCTGTCTCCACCCAGTTGGCCTGTGATAGGTGTCAGAAGGAGCCAAGAGTAGTCGCCAATCCAAGGACTGGGCTGGTGGGTTAGTCGAATCCCCTGAAAGATAGGCAGATGCGGATCAAAAAACCAAGATCCATCCTGATCACTGGTCTGGGGTACAAAGTAATTCATCCCAAAAGGCATGCCTGTGTATGGCAGGGTATTTCCCCGAGAAAAGGCATGCTTGCTGGCAGTTCCAAAGCGGGTATCGATGGTTTCAAGTAGTGGTTTCATAGTCTTTCCTTTAGCTGTTTTTCTACATTATATCAGAAAAATGGAGCCTTTAGAAAAGGAGTTTCAAAGATAACTATTTTGTAGAAAAATGACTATCATTTGTGTATGTATTTTCTGCCTTAAAAGCTATATACTGAAAATGAAACTTGTTTGAAAGAGGATACTGCACGATGATTTATTCAAAAGAAATTGTTAGAGAATGGCTAGATGAAGTTGCAGAGCGGGCTAAGGACCATCCAGAGTGGGTGGATGTTTTCGAGCGTTGCTACACCGACACCTTGGACAATACGGTTGAAATTCTAGAAGATGGTTCAACTTTTGTCTTGACTGGGGATATTCCTGCTATGTGGCTTCGGGATTCGACAGCCCAACTCAGACCCTACCTGCATGTGGCTAAAAGAGATGCCCTCCTGCGTCAGACCATTGCAGGTTTAGTCAAACGTCAGATGACCTTGGTACTCAAGGATCCTTATGCCAATTCCTTTAACATTGAGGAAAACTGGAAGGGGCACCACGAGACAGACCATACCGACCTTAATGGTTGGATTTGGGAACGTAAGTACGAGGTAGACTCGCTTTGCTATCCTTTGCAGTTGGCTTATCTCATCTGGAAAGAGACTGGCGAGACTAGTCAGTTTGATGAGACTTTTGTCGCAGCGACTAAGGAAATTCTCCATCTTTGGACGGTGGAACAAGACCACAAGAACTCTCCTTATCGTTTTGTCCGAGATACGGACCGCAAGGAAGACACCTTGGTAAATGATGGCTTTGGACCTGACTTTGCCGTGACAGGAATGACCTGGTCAGCCTTTCGTCCAAGTGATGATTGTTGTCAATATAGCTACTTGATTCCGTCAAATATGTTTGCTGTAGTAGTCTTAGGTTATGTGCAAGAGATCTTTGCAGAATTGAATCTAGCTGATAGCCAGAGTGTTATCACAGACGCTAAGCGTCTTCAGGCTGAAATCCAAGAAGGAATTGAAAATTACGCCTACACAAGCAATAGCAAGGGCGAAAAGATTTATGCCTTTGAAGTGGATGGTCTAGGAAATGCCAGCATCATGGATGATCCAAACGTACCAAGTTTGTTGGCTGCACCTTATCTGGGCTACTGCGATATTGACGACGAAGTCTATCAAGCCACTCGTCGTACCATTCTGAGCCCTGAAAATCCCTACTTCTACCAAGGAGAATACGCTAGCGGTCTTGGAAGTTCTCATACCTTCTATCGCTATATCT
This sequence comes from Streptococcus sp. k-628, assembly GCF_013277475.1. Taxonomy (NCBI): domain Bacteria; kingdom Bacillati; phylum Bacillota; class Bacilli; order Lactobacillales; family Streptococcaceae; genus Streptococcus; species Streptococcus sp. k-628. The sequence goes on along the minus strand of NZ_VMMZ01000072.1, from coordinate 8,059 downwards.
GGCCAATCGCTCTGTCTATCCAAGGCTTGACAACAAGAGATAAGGCAGAGAAGAAATTCTTGCTGGATCAGCTGGTTGCTTGCGATGGTGGTACAGGTGTTATGCACGAAAGCTTCCACGTGGATGACCCAACTCTCTACTCTCGTGAATGGTTCTCTTGGGCCAACATGATGTTCTGTGAGTTGGTCTTGGATTACTTGGATATCCGCTAAGGAGCGCGCTTTAGCGCAACTGATTCTTGGAAAGAATCACAAATTTACATTTAAAACGTTAACAATAAAAATTTAAATTTAGAATGAGGTTTTACTTCATGGAAAATGTTGTCGTACATATTATCTCACATAGTCACTGGGACCGTGAGTGGTACTTGCCTTTTGAAAGCCACCGTATGCAGTTGGTGGAATTGTTTGACAATCTTTTTGATCTTTTTGAAAATGATCCTGAATTCAAGAGTTTCCACTTGGATGGACAAACCATTGTCCTTGATGACTACTTGGAGATTCGTCCTGAAAATCGCGACAAAGTTCAACGCTACATTGACGAAGGAAAATTGAAGATTGGTCCATTTTACATCTTGCAGGATGATTATTTGATTTCAAGTGAAGCCAACGTTCGCAATACCTTGATTGGTCAAGCAGAATGTGCAAAATGGGGTAAATCAACCCAGATTGGTTACTTCCCAGATACCTTTGGAAATATGGGACAAGCGCCTCAAATCCTTCAAAAATCAGGGATTCACGTTGCCGCTTTTGGGCGTGGTGTGAAGCCGATTGGATTTGACAACCAAGTCCTCGAAGATGAGCAGTTTACATCCCAGTTTTCGGAAATGTACTGGCAGGGTGCGGACGGAAGTCGTGTCCTCGGAATTCTCTTTGCCAACTGGTACAGTAATGGGAATGAAATCCCAGTTGATAAAGATGAGGCCTTGACCTTCTGGAAACAAAAATTGTCAGATGTGCGTGCCTACGCTTCGACCAACCAGTGGTTGATGATGAACGGCTGTGATCACCAGCCTGTACAGAAAAATCTGAGCGAAGCCATTCGTGTGGCAAATGAACTCTTCCCAGATGTAACCTTTGTTCACAGTTCCTTTGATGAATATGTCCAAGCTGTGGAAGGTGCGCTTCCTGAACACTTATCAACGGTGACAGGCGAGTTGACCAGTCAGGAAACAGACGGCTGGTACACACTTGCCAATACTTCTTCATCTCGTATTTATCTCAAACAAGCCTTCCAAGAAAATAGCAACCTCCTAGAGCAAGTTGTAGAACCCTTGACTATTATCACTGGGGGCCACAACCACAAGGACCAGTTGACCTATGCTTGGAAAACACTTTTGCAGAATGCGCCACATGATAGTATCTGTGGCTGTAGCGTGGACGAAGTTCACCGTGAGATGGAGACACGTTTTGCCAAGGTCAATCAAGTCGGAAACTTTGTTAAGAGCAATCTTCTTAACGAATGGAAGGGTAAAATCGCTACGTCTAAGGCTCAAAGTGATTATCTCTTTACTGTCATTAACACAGGTTTGCATGATAAGGTCGATACTGTCAGTACAGTGATTGATGTTGCGATTTGTGATTTCAAGGAATTGCACCCAACAGAAGGTTACAAGAAAATGGCTGCTCTTACCTTGCCAAGCTACCGTGTGGAGGATTTGGATGGGCGTCCTGTAGAGGCTAAAATCGAAGACCTCGGAGCTAATTTTGAGTACGATTTACCAAAAGATAAGTTCCGCCAAGCTCGTATTGCTCGACAAGTGCGCGTGACCCTTCCAGTTCACCTAGCGCCACTTTCTTGGACAACCTTCCAATTGCTGGAAGGAGAGCAAGAACACCGCGACGGTATTTACCAAAACGGAGTGATTGATACGCCATTTGTAACGGTGAGTGTGGATGACACTATCACAGTTTATGACAAGACAACTCACGAAGCCTATGAAGATTTTATCCGCTTTGAAGACCGTGGTGACATCGGAAACGAGTATATCTATTTCCAACCAAAAGGAACAGAGCCAATCTATGCAGAGCTTAAGGGCTACGAAGTTTTGGAAAACACAGCTCGCTACGCTAAGATTTTGCTCAAACATGAATTGACCGTGCCTGTCAGTGCGGATGAAAAGCTAGAAGAAGAGCAAAAAGGTATCATCGAGTTTATGAAGCGTGAAGCTGGACGTTCAGAAGAATTGACAAACATTCCTCTGGAAACTGAGTTGACTGTCTTCGTTGACAATCCACAAATCCGTTGCAAGACTCGCTTTACCAATACTGCCAAAGACCATCGTATCCGTCTCTTGGTCAAGACTCACAACACGCGTCCAAGCAACGATTCTGAAAGCATTTATGAGGTGGTGACACGACCAAACAAACCAGCAGCTTCATGGGAAAATCCTGAAAATCCTCAACACCAACAAGCCTTTGTTAGTCTGTATGATGATGAAAAAGGTGTGACTGTATCCAACAAGGGATTGAATGAATACGAAATCCTTGGAGACGACACCATTGCAGTGACTATTCTGCGTGCGTCAGGTGAGCTAGGTGACTGGGGTTACTTCCCAACACCAGAAGCACAATGCTTGCGTGAGTTTGAAGTCGAGTTTGCACTTGAATGCCACCAAGCCCAAGAACGCTTCTCAGCCTATCGTCGCGCCAAAGCCTTGCAGACACCATTTACCAGCCTTCAGCTTGCTAAACAAGAAGGAAGCGTGGCTACGACTGGTAGCCTCTTGAGCCATTCTGTTCTCAACATACCGCAAATCTGTCCAACAGCCTTTAAGGTAGCTGAAAATGAAGAAGGCTATGTTCTTCGTTACTACAATATGTGTAGTGAAAATGTATGTATACCGGAAAGTCAACATCTCTTACTTGACTTACTTGAGCGACCATATTCAGTTCATTCAAGACTATTGGCTCCACAAGAGATTCGTACAGAATTGATTAAAAAAGAAGAAATTTAATTTCAAAAAGTAAACCTAAAAAGAAAGGAGGGGCGAAAAGATAAGAACTAACTGCTGATTCGCCCCTTTTTATGGTAAAAACAATGACCATTGCAACGATTGATATCGGAGGGACTGGGATTAAGTTTGCTAGTCTGACTCCTGATGGGAAAATACTGAATAAGACAAGTATCCCAACACCAGAAAACTTGGAGGATTTACTAGCTTGGTTAGACCAGCGCTTGTCAGAGCAGGATTACAGTGGGATTGCTATGAGCGTTCCAGGTGCAGTCAATCAAGAGACAGGTGTGATTGATGGCTTCAGTGCTGTCCCTTATATCCACGGATTTTCTTGGTATGAGGCGCTTAGCTCTTATCAGATTCCTGTCCATCTGGAAAATGATGCCAACTGCGTTGGACTCAGTGAATTACTGGCTCATCCAGAACTTGAAAATGCAGCCTGTGTCGTGATTGGGACAGGGATTGGCGGAGCTATGATTATCAATAGCAGACTGCACCGAGGTCGCCACGGTCTGGGTGGAGAATTTGGCTATATGACCACCCTTGCCCCTGCTGAAAAGCTCAACAACTGGTCGCAACTAGCATCAACTGGGAATATGGTACGCTACGTGATTGAAAAATCTGGTCAGATTGACTGGGACGGCCGCAAGATTTACCAAGAAGCCGCAGCTGGGAATGCTCTTTGTCAAGAAGCCATTGAGAGCATGAACCGCAATTTGGCGCAAGGCTTGCTCAATATCCAGTATCTCATCGATCCAGATGTCATCAGTCTGGGAGGCTCTATCAGTCAAAATCCAGATTTTATCCAAGGTGTCAAGGAAGCTGTTGAAGACTTTGTCGATACCTACGAAGAATACACGGTCGCACCCGTTATCCAAGCCTGCACCTATCATGCAGATGCCAATCTCTACGGTGCCCTTGTCAACTGGCTACAGGAGGAAAACCAATGGTAAGATTTACAGGACTTAGTTCCAAACAAACTCAGGCAATCGACTTGCTGATAAAGCACATTTCTCTGTCAGATATTGAGGTGGCAGTTGCTCAGTCTGACCAAGTCTCTATCTCTATCAAGGGTGAGGGTGGTCACTATCAATTGACCTACCGCAAACCCCACCAACTTTATCGTGCCTTGTCCTTGTTGGTAACAGCTCTAGCAGAAGGTGATAAAGTAGAGATTGAGGAGCAGGCAGCTTATGAAGAGTTGGCCTACATGGCAGACTGTTCTCGAAATGCGGTGCTGAATGTGGCTTCTGCCAAGCAGATGATTGAGGTCTTAGCTCTCATGGGCTACTCAACCTTTGAGCTCTACATGGAAGATACCTACCAGATTGAAGGACAGCCTTACTTTGGCTATTTCCGTGGAGCTTATTCGGCTGAGGAGTTGCAGGAAATCGAAGCCTATGCCCAGCAGTTTGACATGACCTTTGTGCCATGTATCCAGACCTTGGCTCACTTGTCAGCCTTCGTCAAATGGGGTGTCAAAGAAGTCCAGGAGCTCCGTGATGTGGAGGATATTCTTCTCATTGGCGAAGAAAAGATTTATGACCTGATTGACGGCATGTTTGCTACTCTATCTAAACTGAAGACTCGCAAGGTCAATATCGGGATGGACGAAGCCCACTTGGTTGGTTTGGGACGCTATCTCATCTTAAACGGTGTTGTGGATCGTAGTCTCCTTATGTGCCAACACTTGGAGCGCGTGCTGGATATTGCTGATAAGTATGGTTTCCACTGCCAGATGTGGAGCGATATGTTCTTCAAGCTCATGTCAGCAGATGGCCAGTACGACCGCGACGTGGAAATCCCAGAGGAAACTCGTGTCTACCTAGACCGTCTCAAAGATCGTGTGACCTTGGTTTACTGGGATTATTATCAGGATAGCGAGGAAAAATACAACCGTAATTTCCGCAACCATCACAAGATTAGCCATGACCTTGCCTTTGCAGGTGGTGCTTGGAAATGGATCGGTTTTACGCCTCACAACCATTTCAGCCGTCTAGTGGCTATTGAGGCAAATAAAGCCTGTCGTGCCAATGACATCAAAGAAGTCATAGTGACTGGTTGGGGAGACAATGGTGGGGAAACAGCCCAGTTTTCTATCCTACCAAGTCTGCAAATCTGGGCAGAACTCAGCTATCGCAATGACCTAGACCGACTGTCTGCTCATTTCCAGACCAATACAGGCCTATCGGTTGAAGATTTTATGCAGATTGACCTTGCTAACCTCTTGCCAGACCTACCAGGTAATCTCAGCGGGATCAATCCCAACCGCTATGTCTTTTATCAGGATGTTCTCTGTCCGATCCTTGACCGACACATGAAACCTGAACAGGACAAACCGCACTTCGCTCAGGCTGCTGAGACCCTTGCTAACATTAAAGAAAAAGCTGGCAACTATGCCTACCTCTTTGAAACTCAGGCCCAGTTGAATGCTATTTTAAGTAGCAAAGTCGATGTGGGACGACGTATTCGTCAGGCCTATCAAGCGGATGATAAAGAAAGTCTGCAAGAAATCGCCAGACAAGAATTACCAGAACTCAGAAGCGCGATCGAACACTTCCATGCCCTCTTTAGCCACCAATGGCTGAAAGAAAACAAGGTCTTTGGTTTGGATACAGTTGACATCCGTATGGGCGGACTCTTGCAACGCATCAAACGAGCAGAAAGCCGTATCGAGGCTTATCTGGCTGGTCAGCTTGACCGCATCGATGAGCTGGAAGTGGAAATTCTGCCATTTAACGACTTCTACGCAGACAAGGGCTTCGCAGCCACAACAGCCAACCAATGGCATACCATTGCGACAGCTTCAACGATTTATACGACATAAAAAACAAGAACACCTTGCTTGGCGCAGGGTGTTTCGCGTGAAACAGAAGAATTGGATAAGATGCATCATATCAAGCTTAGTTCATAACATTTGATTTATAAAATAAAAAAGAGTATAATGAATTATGCCAGTCTAAAATATGCATAAATATTTTAGGGGGGGCTTTTTATTTGTCCTTCCATTATATATTAACCGATAATTATCGGAAAAGGAGCAAAATGATATATGTTTTATAAAGGTAATGAAGATAGAGAAAAACGCTTGCGGTTTTCGATTCGTAAGGTTAGTTTTGGAGCTGCTAGTGTTGCAGTAGCAGCCTTGTTCATGTTTCCAGGAAATGGGACAGTGTCTGCCACAGAGCAAGGTGTAACCCCAACTAATGAGGGAAGACAAGGCTCACCACTGAAAGACCCAGATGTCCAGAATGGAACCTACGGGGCGACTCCAGTAGTCAGTCAGTTGGATGGAAATTCTGGTAGCAGTGAGACTACTGCTCCGAAAGATCAAGAAGAAACAACTACTCCAACATCTACTGATGCAAGCGCACCATCAGTCGAATCACCTACTGTTTCAAAAGAGAAAGAAGAAACATCTACTACTGCCACTCCAGCGCCAGTAGTATCATCTACTGCTTCAGCAACAGAAGAAGCAGAAGAAAAAGCTACATCTGACTTGGATAAAAAACAGCTGGAAGATTACGTAGCAGAAATTGATGCTAAATTAGCCTCAGGTAGCTATGCGACTAAGACAGATGAAAGTGTCGCAACCCTTAAAGAACATTTAGAATTAGCAAAACTTGCCCTAACAACAGCCACAAGTCAAGAGGAGTTGACAAAAGCTTATAGAAGACTCTTTATGACAGCGAGCAGCGGTTTACGTAGTAAGCCTAAAGCGCAAGTGGAAAGTCCTAAACTAGATACCACAGAAGGAAAAGCGACTGTCGGTAAGAAAGCAAGCAATACTGAGAAAGCTACAGGAAGCAACTCTATCGCAAACTCAGGACAACATGATCCACGTAATAGACAAGCCCTAGATAGAAATAATCCATTCCGAACGGATGGGGCAACAACAGATAGTGATCCAGCTGCGAATCAAACTTATACTGCACCGAGCGCTGATGCGAGTTTAGAGGAGTTGGTTAAAGCCTTAAAAACTCTTCCAACGACGATAACTAATGAAACAAAACTTGCAGATATAGATCAGGTTGCGGCAACCAAGGGTATAGATCCGGGTACAGTAAAAGAATTAGATGAGTTCGGAGGGTGGAAGGCTGTAAGAGATTCAGAAGGACGGGGGAAGTTTGCTGTTGCAAGAAAAACAAGTGACGGTGTCTTTCCGATTGAGACAGTGAATACCGTAAAATTACACGAGTATACCAATAGAACATGGACTCTAGAGTCTGTTGTGGATCGTGGAAATGAGCATGTCTTGCTTTTATCAGAAGTAAGAACTGAAAAAACGAAAGATCAAGCAGTATTTGACGAAACAAAGTATAGAGAAATTGGTGAACCATTAACAATTGCTAGAGGATTAAAAGGCTACAATGGAATAGAAAAAACATTTAAAGCTTATTCGCCTACTACTGGATCAACTACAAAGGTTTCGTTCAAGACTGGATATACAGGAGATATAGATGGTCATAAAGCTAAGTATAAGGTTGAGGTGTTGGGTAGAACTACCAAGAATAGCAACTTTACCAGTCTTTATAGTGTTACTTTTGATCCTTCAGTGGGTAAAAAAGATGCTAATATGCAAGTGATTGCGGCCAGAGATGGAAATTCTCAACGTTTTGATACTCCTAGAGGTTCCACAACTCCAGACACTCTAAACAAGAAACTAGCTGATAGGCGCTACAGTCCCAACGGAAGGACAGGTACGTTTACAAGTAAAGATATTGAGATTCCTGTCGGATACACTGAATATACTGTGCGTATCAGTTCTGCGGATAATACTCATTTGGGTATGGGATACCAAGTTCCGTGGAAGCACTATGCTCTACCTATCGCTGGATTAGAGTTTAGTATAACTCAGGATACTAAACACATAGCGAAGTCATTATTGCAACAGGCTTATGACAGACTGTTGAAGCAACAAAATAGTGATGAGAATAGGAAAACCCCAGGAACTACTCGAAATTATCAAGAAAAATTAGACGAAATAAAAGGGTTGTTGGACTCGGGAGATTTAAAAAGCAGAACAGATTATCTTACAGCTTTAGAGGCTGCTATTGAGGCCAGAGATGACTTGAAAACGCAAGCACCAAGTGCACCAGTCCC
>NZ_VMMZ01000071.1:0-44678 GCF_013277475.1 Streptococcus sp. k-628 | reverse complement strand
GCTACAGCGCTAATTGATAGAGAGGGGGCTAACCGCGAACTACAGACAAAAGCTAACGAGAAGAAGGCTACGATTAACGGCATTCAACATCTTACGAAAGAGGAGAATGCTGTGAAAGCAGCCATAGAGTCCAAAGAATACGATTCAACACCTCAAATTGACCAAGCCAAGATCAAAATAGTGTTAACACGGCTAAGAATAGCGCTGTTTCCGAGATTAATTGTTTAAAAGACGGGTCAAGTGGGACGCGAGTTATCTAAGACAACAAATGAATGAGCTAGAAGCTAGACAAAATTCAATTTTATACTCATTTATAGTAAATCGTAACCGCCCAATAACGAAGTATATTGAAAAATCTCCAGACTAGAGAACTCACTGATGGTTCCTAATCTGGAGATTTTTTATTTGCACTTTTCTTGTATAGTAGATTGAAATAGGAGACGAACACATTAATTTGACTTCCCCAATTGATTCACCTAATTCCTACTTCATTTTGATGTAACTATTTTTATCGAGACCATAACTCACATACAAAATTTTTAATTTTCGTTTTTAAGAATTTCTTCTAATTTATGATAGTCTTGGACACTATCGATCTCATAGATGCTATTGCCTTCTAATTCTTCAACATAGACATCCAACTCTTTGATATTATCCTTAACCATATTGTCCCAATAGAGATCAACAAATTCACCACTTGCATAAGCCTTGTCAATAAAGCTGACAATCTTTTCTGCAGTTGGAGCATCCCAGAAGGATACACCACTAAGGATGCGACCTGCCTTGCTATCAACAATAATGTCTTGAACCTTGTAGTCATCTCCATAGACCAAGAACCATTCGTTGGTACAATCTTCACGATAAACACTAAAATAAGTCGAACGTGTCAAATCATTGCGGAACATATTTTTAAAGAGATAGTTATCTGCATCAATAACATAGCTGTTGGCCAATTCTTCTTTTACAAGATAGAGAGAGTAAAAGTTATTGTAGTCAGCGTATTTATCATTGAAAACGAGGCGAACTCCATATTTTTCTTTTAAGTAATCGAATTGTTCTTTAAGGTAACCAACTATGATGATGATGTCATTGATTCCTTTTTCTTTGAGAAACTCAATTTGGTATTCAATCAAAGGTTTTTCATTAACCTGAACCAAGGCTTTAGGGGTATTTTCAGTCATAGGACGCAAGCGAGTTCCCAATCCCGCTGCTAAGATGATAGCTTTCACACAAATCTCCTTTATTCTTTAATAATAATATAAACTCCAGCAATGACGACAAGTGACGTAATAATTGTCAACATATCTAGCGGTGCACCCAAGAAAACAACTGCAAACAAGACTGTCCATACTACATAGCTCACATTCAAGCCTGTAGCCTTGGCTGGTTGCAAGCGATTGATAGCGATATAATAAGCCAAGTAGGAAATCATATCAAAGGCTGCAAAGACAATCATAAGACCTAGCAATTGTCCATTGGCCACTTCTGCAAATGACTGATGAGAGAAGAGCACAATCACAAGATAGGACAAGAATGAAGTCACTTGACGGATTAAGAGGGCTTCGATTTCACTCAATTCACTTTCCATGGCAAAAGAGCTAAGAACACTCTCACTTCCCCATGCAATAGCACAAACCAAAGCACAGAGAATCCCAATGTAGAAAGAATTGACTTGTTCAACCTTATAGGTCTGAGCAATTATCCCTCCAATAATCAAGACGATCCCAAACACAGTATTTTTCGAAATCTTGTGCTTCAAAAAGAAGAAAGCCAATAAAACTGAAATCGCAGGGTAAATAGCCGACACAGATGAAGCTAAGGAACTTCCGATATACTTAACCGCATAAAGATTGGCCTGCATACCGATAGGGCCTGCTAGCAAGGCTCCGATGATAACACTAACATTGCGAATATTTAAGAAAATTGAGAGACGAATTTTTCCTTCTTTTACCAAGAGAAAAGCTAGTAAGATAAAGATACTCAAGAAATCGTGAGCAGCGGCCACCACAAAGGGCGACAAATCTGTAAAAATCGAAAAGATATAAGCACTAATCGTTAGACCTAAACCCCAGAAAATACCTGAGAGTAGACCAAAAGAAACTCCATTTTTATTTTTCATCTGAACCTCCATAATAGGCCAAACCTTTAACAGCTCTTTGGTAACGACTCACACCATAGTCACCAAAATCTGCACCTTGCTCTTCTTTGTAGACTGTCCATAGACTCCAAATAGCATCTTGTAAAATTTTATAAATGGCAATCTTTTCACGAGAGACAGGTGTTTGCTCACTCTCATAGTGAGACAAGAAGTCTTCTTCCTCTTGACGAGTGAATTCAGACTCTAAAAAGAGAGCAGCCAAATCCCACATTGGATCGTTCATTGATGAATATTCCCAGTCAATCAGATAAAGTCGTCCTTGTGGTGACTCGATAAAGTTTTCAGGCACCAAATCAATATGACAAGATTTTCTGTCAACACCTAAGTCAACCAGTCTTTTCTCTAAGGAGAAGACTTCTTCTCGAACAGTTTCATAGTTGGCATAAGGGATTTTCTCTTCAATCAAGGATTCGTATTTTTTGATTTCTTCAAAAGGAGCAAATTCTCCTCTTAATTCCTTGCCAGAAGCATGAATGGTTTGTAATATTGGAGCAATTTTATCAAATTTGGTCTTGATTGACCTTGAATCAAGCGTAATCGCAGATTCGATATACTCATTTACTTTGATACCAGCTTCAATATCAAAAAGGTAATTTTTCACATCTAAATCTAAATCTTTTAGTAGTTCAAGATTGTACTTTTCATCTTGTCGATTGATAAGCTTTTCTGTCCCTTTACCAAAGAATTTAACAATGTATTGCTTATTTGTTGTTTTGACCAAATAGTTTTGATTGGTCATTCCCCCCAGTTGTTCAACACTGAGGACTTCCTCTTCTTGACTAAGTAAGGAAGAAATTTTTTCTTTAATGATTTTCTCCACAATTAACCTCCAGCACTTATACTTCCCACTTAAACACAGTTTTAAAGGCTGTGTTTAAATCGGTCGCAAAGACACGGTGAATATCTTTAATTTCTCTTACAGGTTCTTCTAGATAAAGGATATTTTTAAGACGATTGGCAAATTTCTTGACTTCCATCATTTGGATAGCATTTTCAAAATCAATGCGACCAGAACGAGAGGAACCAACCAAGAGCAAACCTTTTTCTAAGGCATCGCGTGTATTGAGATTGACTTTATACTCACTAACTCCCATCATAAGAATCGTTCCCTGAGGACGAATATAGCGAATCAAATCATTAATAGCTGGTCCAGTACCATCACCACCACAACACTCAAAAGCATGGTCAAAGGCCAAATCTTCAGGAATATTATCCGTAATATAGCATTCTTTGGCAAATGAGAAAAGTTCCAATTTTTCCCAATGACGACCAATAACCACAATCTCTGCTTCTGGCAAAGTATAGTTGATAATATTGGCAACCACAAATGCTAAACTTCCATCTCCGATAACGGCGATTCGGTCCCGCTTGCTATGAGCAAGGGTCAATAGACGATTCATAGCGTGCATGCCGACACTGACAAACTCTGTAATGGCTGCAACCGTATCTTCAATAGCATCATAAGCCACCACACGGTCTTTAGGGAGAGAAACAAACTCTCTCATAAAGCCATCAAAGCCACTGGACAAGAAATGGGTCCCTGTCATGTAGTTCTCATAAAATTCTTCATCACTCTGCATAGGAGGCTGATTGGGAATCATGACAACTTTTTGCCCAACCTCATAGGTTCCTGTCGGGTCAGAAATAACGGTTCCACATGACTCGTGAATCATTGCCATTGGAAGCTTTTTATTCAAAATCTTTGGATCACGTTTTCCTTGGTAGTAACGCTGATCCGCATGACAGACAGCCATGTAGTTAGGGCGGATGAGGATATGATTCTCTTGTTCAATAGCCTCTTCCTGATATTTGACATTGATAAACTTAGGCTTAGTTAGTTGATAAATTTGATTAATCATTTTACTAGTCTTTCTCAATCATACTTTTTGCAATCTTCAAATCTGTTACGGTTGTAATCTTCAGATTTGAGTATTCACCTTTGGCCAAGGCCACATCTTTTCCTTTGATCACAAAGATTTTACATGCATCTGTCAAGATTTCCTTCTCTTCATCAGAAAGAGATCCATAAAGGTCCATGAAGTCCTTGCAACGGAATGTTTGAGGTGTTTGTCCTTGATAAAGGTGAGCACGATTTGGAATATCTGTAATAAATTGGCCATTAGTACTTTCAACGATAGTATCAACCGCTTCTACCACTGTGTCCACTGCGTCATGATTTTGAGCAAGTTTGATATTGTCTTGAATCATGCGAAGTGTAATAAATGGACGAACAGAATCGTGGGTAACAACAATGTCCTCTGGAGTAAGCGGACGATAAGCATCAATGGCTTCAATGATTTTCTCAATACTTGTATTGCGGTCAGCACCACCTTTTGTAATGATGATACGTTCCTTATGAAGAGGAAGATATTTATCTACAAGATCTTCTGCATGAGAAACCCAGTCTCCATGAACCCCAACTACAATTTTTTCAATACTTGGTTCCAAGACAAATTTTTCAATTGTATGAATCAAAATAGGTCGATCACCTAGCTCTAAAAATTGTTTTGGCAAGTTACTGATTCCCATGCGTGTGCCAGTTCCACCAGCAAGAATTCCTGCATAAATCATCTATTTTCTCCTTTGTCTTACTAAAAAAACTTATTCTCTCTATTATACCACAATCTAGTCCTATCATGAAAGAAATACCGACCCTCCCGTTCTAGAATAGAAGGTTTAAGGAGTTCTATTATTCAAAGAAACTAGTCCATTTCTAGTAATGACTAGGAATTCTGTAGTCATTACCGATAAATGGCTGTGAAATTTTAGAGTTCTTCAGAATAATATACTTTCCTTAAAGAAAACTTAAAATTAAGCTTTGAAACTTCAAAGTGATTACTTGACTTATACTCAATGAAAATCAAAAAGCAAACTAGGAAGCTAGCCGTAACTGTACTTGAGTACGGTAAGGCGACGCTGACGTGGTTTGAATTTGATTTTCGAAGAGTATTACTTCCCTTCATTTCTTATTAGCTGACTTTATGATATAATGAAAAACGAGGTAAATTGAATGAAAAGTATAAAATTAAATGCTCTATCCTACATGGGAATTCGTGTCTTAAATATTATTTTTCCCATCCTAACTGGAACCTATGTCGCGCGTGTCTTGGACCGAACTGACTATGGTTACTTCAACTCAGTTGACACTATTTTGTCATTTTTCTTGCCCTTTGCGACTTATGGGGTCTATAACTACGGTTTACGGGCCATCAGTAATGTCAAGGATAACAAAAAAGATCTGAATAGAACCTTCTCTAGTCTTTTTTATTTGTGCATAGCTTGTACAATTTTGACTACCGCTGTCTATATCCTAGCCTATCCTCTCTTCTTTACAGATAATCCAATTGTCAAAAAAGTCTACCTTGTTATGGGGATTCAACTCATTGCCCAGATTTTTTCAATCGAATGGGTCAATGAAGCTCTGGAAAATTACAGTTTTCTCTTTTACAAGACTGCCTTCATCCGTATCCTGATGCTGGTCTCTATTTTCTTATTTGTTAAAAATGAACACGATATTGTTGTCTACACACTTGTGATGAGTTTATCGACACTGATTAACTATCTGATTAGTTATTTTTGGATTAAAAGAGACATTAAACTTGTTAAAATCCACCTAAGTGATTTTAAACCGCTCTTTCTCCCTTTAACAGCCATGTTGGTCTTTGCCAATGCCAATATGCTCTTCACATTTTTGGACCGTCTCTTCCTCGTTAAAACAGGGATTGATGTCAACGTTAGTTACTATACCATGGCTCAGCGAATTGTGACCGTTATAGCTGGGGTTGTAACAGGTGCAATTGGAGTGAGTGTGCCTCGTCTCAGTTACTATTTGGGTAAAGGAGACAAAGAAGCCTATGTTTCTCTGGTTAACAGGGGCAGTCGAATCTTTAACTTCTTTATCATTCCACTGAGTTTCGGACTCATGGTTTTAGGACCAAATGCTATCCTACTTTATGGTAGTGAAAAATATATCGGAGGCGGTATCTTAACCTCTCTCTTCGCTTTTCGCACGATTATCCTGGCACTGGATACCATTCTTGGTTCCCAAATTCTCTTTACAAATGGCTATGAAAAACGAATCACAGTCTATACAGTCTTTGCAGGGCTACTCAATTTGGGCTTAAATAGTCTCCTCTTTTTCAACCATATCGTGGCTCCTGAATACTACTTACTGACAACTATGCTATCAGAGGCCTCTCTACTTGTTTTCTATATCATTTTCATCCATAGGAAACAACTTATTCACTTAGGACATATCTTTAGCTATACTGTTCGATACTCGCTCTTTTCACTTTCCTTTGTAGGAATTTATTTCCTGATTAATTTCTTGTATCCTGTGGATATGACCATTAATTTACCATTTTTGATTAATACTGGTTTGATTGTCTTGCTATCAGCCATCTCTTATATTGGTCTACTTGTCTTCACCAAAGATAGCATTTTCTATGAATTTTTAAACCATGTCCTAGCCTTAAAAAATAAATTCAAAAAATCATAGGAGTTTAAAATGAAACAACTAACCATTGAAGATGCCAAACAAATTGAATTAGAAATTTTGGATTATATTGATACTCTCTGTAAAAAGCACAATATCAACTATATTATTAACTACGGTACTCTGATTGGGGCAGTTCGACATAAGGGCTTTATTCCTTGGGACGACGATATTGATTTATCCATGCCTCGAGAAGACTACCAACGATTTATAAACATTTTTCAAAAGGAAAAAAGTAAGTATAATCTCCTATCCTTAGAAACGGATAAGAACTACTTTAATAACTTTATCAAAATAACCGACAGTACAACTAAAATTATTGATACTCGAAATACAAAAACCTATGAGTCAGGTGTTTTTATCGATATTTTCCCTATGGATCGCTTTGATGATCCTAAGGTCATTGATACTTGTTATAAACTGGAAAGCTTCAAACTTCTGTCTTTCAGTAAACACAAAAATATTGTCTATAAGGATAGCCTTTTAAAAGATTGGATACGAACAGCCTTCTGGTTGCTCCTTCGACCTGTTTCTCCTCGTTATTTTGCACATAAAATCGAGAAAGAAATTCAAAAATATAGTCGTGAAAATGGTCAGTATATGGCCTTTATCCCTTCTAAATTTAAGGAGAAGGAAGTCTTCCCAAGTGGTACCTTCGATAAAACAATTGATCTCCCCTTTGAGAATTTAAGCCTTCCTGCACCTGAAAAATTTGATACTATTTTGACGCAATTTTATGGAGATTATATGACCTTGCCACCTGAAGAAAAACGCTTCTACAGTCATGAATTTCATGCCTACAAATTGGAGGATTAGAATGCAATATTTAGAAAAAGAAGAAATTAAAGAAATTCAACTAGCCCTGCTAGACTATATTGATGAGACTTGTAAGAAACATGATATTCCTTATTTTCTCAGTTATGGAACCATGCTTGGAGCCATCCGCCACAAAGGTATGATTCCTTGGGATGATGATATTGATATTTCTCTCTATCGTGAAGATTATGAGCGTTTACTGAAGATTATTGAAGCAGAAAATCACCCTCGCTACAAGGTTCTTTCATATGACACTTCTTCTTGGTACTTCCATAATTTCGCATCGATTTTAGACACTTCTACTGTTATCGAAGACCATGTTAAGTACAAGCGTCATGATACCAGCCTTTTCATCGATGTCTTCCCAATTGATCGCTTTACAGACTTGAGCATTGTCGACAAGAGTTATAAGTATGTGGCCCTTCGTCAACTAGCTTATATCAAAAAATCACGCGCAGTTCACGGTGATAGCAAGCTAAAAGATTTTCTAAGATTATGTAGCTGGTACGCTCTCCGAGTGGTCAATCCCCGTTACTTTTACAAGAAAATTGATCAGCTAGTCAAAAATGCTTCAACCAGCACTCCTCAATATGAGGGAGGAATTGGTATTGGTAAAGAAGGAATGAAAGAAGTCTTCCCAGTTGATACCTTTAAAGAACTCATCTTAACTGAGTTTGAAGGTCGTATGTTGCCTGTGCCAAAAAAATATGACCAATTTTTAACCCAGATGTATGGGGATTATATGACACCACCATCAAAGGAAATGCAAGAGTGGTATAGCCACAGTATTAAAGCTTATCGCAAAAGCTGATTAAGGGCAATTATACAAAGTATTGAGTGAGACTTGGAAAAAACTCAATTGCAGGAAAAAATGAAGTAAGCCCCCCCCACAACAAAACGCATAATATCAAGGATTTCTACACCTGATATTATGCGTTTTATAATTTTAAAGACCTTTTTCTATCTTATTTTTCTATTTAAATTGCTTCTGTGACAAAACTACGGCTTTCCAATACTTTAAGCATGGCATTAGCTGTATCTAGGGCTGTGAAGAGGGGCACTCCGTGTTCAATAGCTGAACGGCGAATCTGCTCACCATCTTCGTCTGCAGTTCGTTTGGTTCCTACTGTGTTAATGATAGCTTGGATTCTTCCTTTACGAACAAAGCTTGGAATATCCTTATCGTCATCACCAATCTTACCAACAGGTTGGGCTTGCAATCCATGACTGGCAAAGAAGGCTGCTGTTCCTTCTGTCGCGAGGATTCCATAGCCAATATTTTGGAAACGACGAGCCAAGTCCAAGGCTTCTTCTTTGGCATCATCAGCGATGGTAAAGACAACATTTCCAAAAGTTGGCAAGTGTAAGTAAGAAGCTTCAAAGGCCTTATAGAGAGCTTTTTCCAAAGTCGTATCAGAACCCATAACTTCCCCTGTTGACTTCATTTCAGGACCAAGTAAGCTGTCTACCTTAGCTAGTTTGGTAAAGGAGAAGACAGGTGCCTTGATATGAACGCGGGTGCTTTCAGGGTAAAGTCCATCTTGGTAGCCAAGTTCTGATAAACTTTGACCAAGAATGAGCTTGGTTGCTACTTGAGCCATAGGGATATTGGTCACTTTAGAAAGAAATGGAACCGTACGGCTGGCACGTGGATTAACCTCAATAACATAGACTTTTTCATCCTTGATGACAAACTGGATGTTCATCATTCCAAGACAGTTGAGGCCGATTGCTAGGCGTTTTGTGTAGTCTGCAATAGTTTCCTGAACCTTTTGCGACAAGGTTTGTGGTGGGTAAACGGCCATTGAGTCACCTGAGTGGACACCGGCACGTTCGATATGTTCCATGATACCAGGGATAAGGACATTTTCTCCGTCTGAGATGGCATCAACTTCGCACTCTTGCCCAACGATGTATGAGTCAACAAGAACTGGATGATCTGGACTAGCCTTAACCGCTGTACGCATGTAAGAACGAAGGTCTTCCTCATTTTCTACGATTTCCATGGCACGTCCACCAAGTACATAAGATGGGCGGACAAGAACTGGGAAGCCAATCTTTCGAGCTGCAAGCACTGCTTCTTCTTCATTTGTAGCCGTTTGTCCTGGTGGTTGTGGAATATCCAAATCTTTGAGGGCTTGTTCAAAGAGGTCACGGTCTTCCGCACGGTCTAGGTCAGCGACCTGTGTACCAAGGATGGTCACACCTGCTTTTGCCAATGGCTCCGCAAGGTTGATGGCTGTTTGACCACCGAACTGAACGATAACCCCTTTTGGTTGCTCCAAGTCAATGACGTTCATAACATCTTCGAATGTCAATGGCTCAAAGTAAAGCTTATCTGATACAGAGAAGTCTGTTGAAACAGTCTCTGGGTTTGAGTTCATGATGATAGCTTCATAACCAGCAGCTTGAATAGCCTTGACAGAGTGAACGGTTGCGTAGTCAAACTCAACCCCTTGCCCGATACGGATTGGACCTGAACCTAGGACAAGTACAGATTCCTTATCAGACTTGATAGATTCATTTTCCCAACCATAGGTTGAATAGAAGTATGGTGTTTCAGAGTCAAACTCCGCCGCACAGGTGTCGACCATCTTGTAAACTGGGACAATCTTGTTTTCCAAGCGAAGTTGACGAACTTGGTCAGCTGTCATTTCCCAGAGTTCAGCAATCTTACGGTCTGAAAATCCATTGAGTTTAGCAGTTTTCAAAACGTCTAAATCTTGTGGATGGGCACCCAACTCCTGCTCAATTTCAAAGATATGTAGGAGTTTATCAAGATAAAAAATATCGATTTTTGTAAGCTCTGCAATTTCTTCTGGTGTGTAGCCACGGCGAATGGCTTCTGATACGTAGAAGAGACGGTCATCTTGAGCTTTGACAACCTTTTCAATCAAGGCATCATCAGGAACTGCTACAAGCTCTGGCATTTCATTGTGGTGAACTCCAATTTCAAGTGAACGACAAGCCTTAAGAAGAGATTCCTCGATGTTACGACCAATCGCCATGACTTCTCCAGTCGCCTTCATCTGGGTACCAAGACGGCGCTCACCCTTTTCAAACTTATCAAATGGGAAACGTGGAATCTTGGCAACCACGTAGTCAAGGGCTGGCTCGAACATGGCATAGGTTGAACCTGTAACTGGGTTGATCACCTCATCCAAGGTCAAGCCAACTGCAATCTTAGCAGCCAATTTTGCAATCGGATACCCTGTCGCTTTAGAAGCAAGGGCTGACGAACGTGATACACGTGGATTTACTTCAATGACGTAATACTTAAAGCTATGTGGATCGAGAGCTAACTGAACGTTACATCCCCCTTCAATCTTAAGGGCACGAATAATGCTCAAGCTCGCGTCACGTAGCATTTGGTTCTCATAGTCTGACATAGTCTGAGCTGGGGCAAATACAATGGAATCTCCTGTGTGAATCCCGACTGGGTCAAAGTTTTCCATGTTACAAACAACCAAAGCATTATCAGCTGAGTCGCGCATCACTTCGTATTCGATTTCCTTGAAACCTGCGATTGAACGCTCAATCAAACATTGGGTAACAGGTGACAACTTCAGACCATTTTCAGCGATCTCGCGCAATTCTTCCTCGTTGGCACACATACCACCACCAGTACCACCAAGGGTAAAGGCTGGACGGACGATGACTGGGTACCCAATTGTTGCTGCAAAGGCAACAGCTTCTTCGACTGTGTTGACAATTTCAGATTCTGGAATTGGTTGTTCCAATTCTTCCATCAATTGTTTAAAAAGGTCACGATCCTCCGCTTGGTCGATGGCAGATAATTTTGTACCCAGAAGCTCAACACCAAGCTCATCGAGGATACCATTTTTAGACAATTCCATGGCCATGTTGAGACCTGTCTGACCACCGAGTGTTGGTAGCAAGGCATCTGGACGTTCCTTACGGAGAATACGAGTCACAAACTCAAGTGTAATAGGTTCAATATAAACCTTGTCTGCAATCTCCTTGTCCGTCATGATAGTTGCAGGGTTTGAGTTAACCAAAACAACCTCATAACCTTCCTCTTTCAACGACAAGCAAGCCTGGGTCCCAGCGTAGTCAAACTCAGCAGCCTGACCAATAATAATCGGACCAGAACCAATCACCATAATTTTTTGAATATCAGTACGTTTAGGCATATATAAGATATTGAGGGCGTCAAGCGGACAAAGCTAAAATAGGAGTTATGACGAAGAACTATCAGTTCTAGGAATAACTATCTTTTTAGCACCGTCCGTAGCCCGTATTCAGTTCAACAAATACGGAGCACCCTTCTCCTTTCTATTCGGCAACTCTCGGGTTGCCATTAAATAAATTCTCCGACGATTTTTTAGCGAAACGATACTTTTCGATAAAAAATCTAGTGCAGGGAGTTTTTAGTTCGCCCAATAGCGACTAAAAGAAACGACCTGCCTCTCTATTCGTCGCCTCTCAGGGCGACATTAAATAAATTCTCTGACGAGCTTTTACTCGTTCTTAGTTTGATTGTTTAAAAGCTTCCATCATCTCTATAAACTCGTCAAATAGGTAGCTTGCATCATGAGGACCAGGAGCTGCGTCTGGGTGGTATTGGACAGAGAAAGCAGGTTGGTATCTGTGACGCACACCTTCAACTGACTTGTCATTGATTTCTTCGTGGGTGATAATCAAGTGTTCTGGCAAATCCTCACGGCTGACTGCATAACCATGGTTCTGGCTGGTAAAGTCTACACGTCCTGTAGCAATTTCGCGTACCGCATGGTTGAATCCACGGTGTCCAAATTTCATCTTGTAGGTCTTAGCCCCGTTTGCCATTGCAAAGAGTTGATGCCCCATACAAATACCAAAGATTGGAATTTTTCCTTGCACACCACGAATCATATCCAGTGCTTGTGGAACATCTTCTGGGTTACCCGGACCATTTGACAACATAACTCCGTCAGGATTGAGATGGAGAATTTCTTCAGCCGTTGTCGAATAAGGAACAACCGTCACGTTACAGTTACGCTTAGAAAGTTCACGTAGGATTGAGTGCTTGAGACCAAAGTCCACTAGAACCACGCTCAAACCAACTCCTGGAGCTGGATAGGAAGTTTTAGTAGAAACCTGTTTGATATTATCTGTCGGCAAGACTGTTGCTTGGAGCTGGTCCGTCACATGGTCCATGCTGTCCCCAACATGGGTCAAGGTTGCACGCATAGTACCATGTTTACGGATAATCTTAGTGAGGGCACGCGTATCAATCCCTGAAATACCTGGAATTTTCTTGGCTTTCAAAAATTCATCCAAGGTCATTTGGTTGCGCCAGTTACTAGCTCTACGTGCTTCTTCGAAAACAACAACTCCCTTACAAGTTGGAATAATAGATTCGTAATCATCACGGTTGATTCCATAATTTCCTACCAAAGGATAAGTAAAGGTCAAGATTTGTCCATTATAAGACTGGTCTGTAATGGATTCTTGATAGCCGGTCATTCCTGTATTAAAGACGATTTCGCCTGTTACATCAATATCTGCTCCGAAGGCCTTGCCTTCAAAAACTGTGCCATCTTCTAATACTAGAAGTCTTTTTGTCATATTTTCACCTCTCGTGGACGCTCACTGGCGTCTTTTAACGTCTTGTGTTTTAGTTGGCGTTTCTACTCGCCAATACGGATTCTAAGATTGCCATTCGAACAAAGACACCATTGGTCATTTGTTGGACAATCCGTGATTTTGGTGCTTCAACCAAGTGGTCTGCGATTTCTACATCACGGTTGACTGGAGCTGGGTGCATGAGGATTGCTGTTTCTTTCAAACGATCGTAACGTTCTTGAGTCAAGCCATGTTGGGCATGGTAGTCTTCTTTGGAAAAGACTGCACCACTATCATGGCGTTCATGTTGCACACGAAGAAACATCATGACATCCACCTGATCAATGATTTCATCAATGGTTACAAACTGTCCATAATCTGCAAACTCTTGACTTCTCCATTTCTCAGGTCCAGCAAAGTAAAGTTCAGCTCCCAAGCGTTTCAAAATCTGCATATTGGATTTGGCAACACGTGAATGATCCAAGTCACCTGCAATAGCAACCTTAAGACCCTCAAAGTGACCAAATTCCTCATAAATAGTCATCAAATCAAGCAAGCTCTGGCTAGGGTGTTGGCCCGAACCATCTCCACCATTGATGATGGAAGTCGTAATCGTGGGACTAGCAATTAACTCTCTGTAATAGTCGACCTCAGGGTGGCGAATCACACAGACATCCACTCCTAAAGCAGACAGAGTCAAAATGGTATCATAAAGTGTCTCACCCTTATTGACTGAACTAGTTTTCACATCAAAGTCAAGTCGCTCCAATCCCAGTTTAATCTCTGCCACTTCAAAGGACTTATGCGTCCGTGTAGAATCCTCAAAGAAAAGATTGGAAACAATCGGATGGTCTTCATAAGGAAGCTGAGCTCCGTTTTTAAACTCAATTCCTCGCTTGATCAATTTCATCACTTGATCGACAGTGAGGTCTTCCATGGATACCACATGGTTCAATGCTTGTTGATTTTCTGACATGGCTACTCCTTTAGCTTTCTAAGCTTCTTCAGTAATCAGAACTCTGTCTTGGCCATCAAGTTCTGCCATCTCTACGATGATTTCTTCAGAACGACTGGTTGGGATGTTTTTTCCAACGTAATCTGGACGGATTGGCAATTCTCTATGTCCACGATCGACTAGAACTGCTAAACTCACGCGCGCAGGACGACCATGACCTACAATATTATCAATAGCAGCACGGATGGTACGACCTGTATAGAGCACATCATCCACCAAGATAACTTCGCGGTCTGTCACATCGACAGAAACCAAAGAAGTATCTTCTCCACTTTTAACATCATCACGGAAGGGTTTAGTATCCAATTCCACAACAGGAACTGAAAGATTTTCTAGTTGCTCCAAACGTTCTTGGATTCGGTGGGCGATAAAGACACCACGAGTTTTAATACCAGCCAAGACGATTTTATTCAAATCTTTGTTGCGTTCGATAATCTCATATGTAATACGCGTAATCGCTCGTTTGACGGTCAATTCGTCTACAACTTCTTTTGTCTTCATGACAAACCTCCAAAAAGAAAAGTCTCCTTAAACAAGGAGACTTGAAATGTATAGCTAAGCAAGCCCAACTGCTAACAGTATAGACTTCACCCTTCTACTTTATCGCGCTCCTTGCCTGCCTCACGGGACAGGTTTAAAGGAATATTTAATTATCAATTACTATAGCACAAAGCGAGCGTAAAATCAAGCAAAAACTTTTGAGCCCCCATCTTATAAATTGCTAAAATCATATAACTGTGGGTACTGGTCACACTCTGGATTTTTAGGATGGCAAATGGCTCTTCCAAAATAAATCATGGCCTGATGAGCTGCTAACCACTGCTCCGGTGGTAAGATATCCATGACCCTCTTTTCCACCTCAAGTGGTGTCGCTGACTTTTTAACGATATCGTGGTGTTTACAAATACGCTCCACATGAGTGTCTACTGCAAAGGCTGGAATTCCAAACCCCACACTCATGACAACATTGGCTGTTTTGCGACCAACTCCTGCCAAACTCTCCAATTCCTCACGTGTTTGAGGAACTTGACCATCAAAATCGTCTAGTAACTGTTGGGCACATTTTTTAAGGAATTTAGCCTTATTCCGATACAATCCCAAGCGAGAAATGTGTGAAGCAATCTCACTCTCAGTCGCCACAGACATGGCTTGTGGCGTTGGAAAGGCAGCAAAGAGACCCGGTGTGGCCTTATTTACCGCTGCATCCGTTGTCTGAGCTGACAACATGACCGCAACCAAGAGTTCAAAATGATTGGTAAAATCAAGACTGGGTTTGGCATCTGGAAAAAGAGCAATGATTTCTTCTAGCACTTTTCGTGCTCGTTTTTTTGACAAGACCATTATTCGTCTCCGTCAAATAGTCCTTGTAAGCCAGCAAAAGGACTGTTTTCTTCTTTCTTAACCGCTTGTTGGGCTTGGTATTCTTCTTCTGTCATGATTTGCCAGTCATTTCCTGACACAAAACCTTGACCAGCTTCTTCTTCAGCCGTCAAGACCTTGATAGGAATGTTTAGTAGGATATTGTCTGACACGCTCTCAGCAAGGTCAAGTTCTCCATTTTCGATAGGCAAGACCAAATCATCGTCTAAAACTTCTTGATCTAGCTGGTTAGTTGCGCCTTCCATGAAAACTTCTGTGACTGGATAAGATTCAGCCAACTCAACTGGCTCCATACTACGACTTGAAGCAAGGACAATGGTATAAGACAACTGATAATCTAAGAAATACATACGGTCTTCATATTGGACTTTCCCAACTGCAAGGATATCTTTTACATCTAAAATTTCTTGATTACGTGCACGTAGGTCAGCAACTAAATCTAACGCTTGTTCAAAATGCAAGCCTTCAGACTGCTTACGAATTTCTTGAATATTTAATTTCATACTTCCTCCATAAAGATTTACTCTCTTGATTATACCATGAAAAGGCTACAAATCAGCACAGCAAACTTTGTAATTAACATTCGAGTTTTTAACATGTTTACTATGTCATTTTTTTAGTTCTATACTATAGGCAAGAATACATCAGAGCAAGGAAGATACTCACATGGAAGACAAAGAACTCATTACTAATGCCTACCACACGGATTTTAGAGCATAGAATTTCCAGTTTTCTGTTGACAAAATTTCCTTAAAGGTATAGTATAAAGATACTAATACTCGGAGGTAAGGGAGACATGAACAACTAAGTCTATCAAATAAAGAACCTTTATTTAGTAGATCTTGTTTTTGTCTCTTTTTGTGTGCTCTTTTATGCTCTTTTTTCTGGCATTTTCATAGAGTTTTTTTGACATAGACTTTGGGCTCTACTAGGTAAAGTAGAGCTTTTTGTTATGCACTATGGACATTCTAGAAAGGGCAATCATATGATAAAAATCAATCACCTGACCATCACACAAAACAAAGATTTACGAGACCTTGTCTCTGATCTAAGCATGACCATCCAGGATGGGGAAAAGGTAGCTATTATTGGAGAGGAAGGAAATGGCAAATCAACCTTACTTAAAACTTTAATGGGGGAAGCTTTGCCTGATTTCACTATCAGGGGAGACATCCAGTCTGACCATCAATCACTAGCCTACATTCCTCAAAAACTCCCCGAGGAGCTGAAAAAGAAAACTCTACACGACTACTTCTTTTTAGATTCTATTGATTTAGACTACAGTATCCTCTATCGTTTGGCTGAGGAATTGCATTTTGATAGCAATCGTTTCGCAAGCGACCAAGAGATTGGCAGTCTATCAGGGGGTGAAGCTTTGAAAATTCAGCTCATCCATGAGTTAGCCAAACCCTTTGAGATTCTATTTTTAGATGAACCTTCAAATGACCTAGACCTTGAGACGGTTGATTGGCTAAAAAGTCAGATTCAAAAGATTCGGCAAACTGCTATTTTCATCTCCCATGATGAGGACTTTCTTTCTGAAACGGCAGACACTATTGTTCACTTGCGACTGGTCAAACACCGTAAAGAAGCAGAAACGTTAGTAGAGCATTTAGACTATGACCGCTATAGTGAGCAGAGAAAGGCTAATTTTGCCAGACAAAGTCAGCAAGCGGCTAACGATCAAAGAACCTACGATAAAACCATGGAAAAACATCGGCGAGTCAAGCAAAATGTAGAAACTGCACTTCGAGCTACCAAAGACAGTACTGCCGGTCGCCTATTGGCTAAAAAGATGAAAAATGTTCTATCTCAAGAAAAACGCTTTGAAAAGCTAGCTCAGTCCATGACCCAAAAACCACTTGAAGAGGAAGAAATCAGACTTTTCTTCTCAGATATACAGCCATTACCGGCTTCTAAAGTCTTAATCCAACTGGAAAAAGAGAATTTGTCCATTGGCGAGCGAATTTTGGTGCAAGAACTACAACTAACTGTCCGTGGGCAAGAAAAAATCGGTATCATCGGGCCAAATGGTATGGGGAAATCAACTCTGTTAGCAAAGTTGCAACAAATGCTAAGTCAAAAAAGAGAGATTTCTCTTGGTTATATGCCACAAGATTACCATAAAAAACTACAATTGGATTTATCCCCTATAGCCTATCTCAGCAAAACTGGTGAAAAAGAGGAACTGCAGAAAATCCAATCTCACTTAGCCAGTCTCAATTTCAGTTATCCAGAAATGCAGCATCAAATTCGCTCCTTATCTGGCGGACAACAGGGTAAACTCCTGCTTTTGGATTTAGTCTTGCGCAAACCAAACTTTCTCCTTCTGGATGAACCCACACGAAACTTTTCTCCAACTTCTCAACCCCAAATCAGAAAACTCTTTGCAACCTATCCAGGCGGTCTCATCACTGTTTCGCATGACCGTCGTTTCTTAAAAGAGGTCTGTTCAAGCATCTATCGCTTAACAGAACACGGTTTGGAGATAGTTAATTTAGAAGATTTATAAATTTGCAACATAGTAAAAATCCAGAGATGACCTCTGGATTCTTTTTACATATGTTTTAAACGTTCAAGCCGTTCTGAAATAGGTGGGTGGGTATAAAAGAGTTTTTGGAACCCTCCCCCTTTCTTAGGATCATTGATATAAAGTGCACTGCTGGCATCATCGACAGGACGACTCATGGGTTTACTATTATCCAACTTACGTAGAGCATTGATCATCCCTTGAGGATTACGAGTCAACTCGACACTGGAAGCATCAGCTAGGAATTCCCTCTGACGAGAAATAGCTAGTTGCACCAAGGTTGCAGCGAGAGGAGCCAGTACAATAGCTAGTAGAGAAACCACGAGCATAATGATTTCTAAGCCATTTCCTTCTCGGTCATCGTCACTTCGTCTACGGCCTGCTCCACCCCACCACATCATACGACCTGCCATACTAGAAAGCAAGGTGATAGCACTAGCAAGGGCGACAGCAATAGTCGAAATACGGATATCGTAATTACGAATATGACTGACTTCATGTCCCATAACAGCTTCTAGTTCCTCACGATTCATGATAGCTAGGAGACCTGAAGTCGCAGCAACAGCAGCATTTTGAGGGTTAGAACCTGTCGCAAAGGCATTTAAGGCTGGATCATCAATGATGAAAACACGGGGCATAGGAATCTGAGCCACCATAGCCATATCTTCTACTACATGGTAGAGGTCTGGTGCCGTTTGTTCATCCACCTCACTCGCTCCATTCATGGACATGACAATCTCTGTCGATTGAAAAATCATGGACAAGGCATAGATAAAGCCGATAATCAGTGCGATAACCAAACCACCAAGCCCAGATCGCATAAAAAGGTAACCAACCGCATAGCCCACAAGAGCTAAGAGTAGGAAAAATACCAGCAACAAAATCCACGTTTTTCGTTTATTGCTTGCAATTTGATCAAACAACATCTTAGTCACCTAAACCGCTAAAATCAACTTTAGGAACTGCCTTTTCCTCTTCTGGTGTTTGAAGGAAATCTGCTGCTTTAAATCCAAACATTCCAGCGATAATATTGCTTGGGAAAGTTTCTAATTTTACATTGTAGTTGCTGACAACACTGTTGTAGAGTTGACGAGAGTAAGAAATTTTATTTTCTGTGTTTGTCAACTCCTCTTGCAATTTAACAAAGTTGGCACTAGCTTTCAAATCTGGATAGCTTTCTGCAACTGCAAAAATACCTGAAACCTGACGAGTGAGGGCATCACTAGCTTTCATAGCTTCTGCTGGTGAAGTCGCTGCCGCCACTTGGTTACGCAGTTCTGCCACCTTTTCAAGGGTAGAACCTTCATATTTAGCATAACCTTTTACAGTTTCAATCAAGTTTGGCAAGAGGTCATTTCGACGTTTCAACTGAACATCAATTTGACTCCAAGCCTCCTTGGTTTGCATACGATTCTTAACCAAACCGTTATAGCTAACAATCACAAAAATAACAATAAGAGCTAAAACTCCAAGAATAATCCAAGTCATGATATAAGTCCTTTCTACTTTTAGATTAGTACCAGTATATCAAATTTTTAATGATTGTGGTAAAATAAGATGATACTAAAGAAGGAAATAACTATGAAACCAGAAACATTTTACAACTTGCTTGCCGAGCAGAATCTTCCACTTTCGGACCAGCAGAAAGAACAATTTGAACGTTATTTTGAACTCTTGGTCGAGTGGAATGAAAAAATCAATCTAACAGCTATTACAGACAAGGATGAAGTTTATCTCAAACATTTTTACGATTCGATTGCACCCATCCTTCAAGGTTTGATTCCTAATGAAACTATCAAACTTCTTGATATTGGAGCTGGGGCAGGATTTCCTAGTCTACCAATGAAAATCCTCTATCCTCAGTTAAATGTAACTATCATTGATTCTCTAAATAAGCGCATCAACTTCCTCCAACTTTTGGCTCAAGAACTGGATTTGGACGGTGTTCATTTCTACCATGGACGTGCCGAAGATTTTGCCCAAGACAAGAACTTCCGTGCTCAATATGATTTTGTAACAGCTCGTGCGGTTGCCCGCATGCAGGTTTTATCTGAATTGACAATTCCTTACCTTAAAGTTGGCGGAAAACTATTGGCGCTCAAGGCCAGCAATGCGCCTGAGGAGTTGTTAGAAGCTAAGAATGCCCTCAGTCTCCTTTTTAGTAAGGTCGAAGACAATCTCAGCTACGCCCTACCAAATGGAGATCCGCGCTACATCACAGTGGTAGAAAAGAAAAAAGAAACGCCCAACAAATACCCACGTAAGGCTGGCATGCCCAATAAACGCCCACTTTAAACTTTTTAGTAAAAAATATTTACAAAGTTTGCAATTTTTGCTATACTATCACAAGCAAAGGTTTTTAATGTCATCCCGTGAGGTGACGAAGACGCAGAAATATTTGAAACTCTTTAAAATCTAGATTTTAAAGAAGTCTTACTCTGAGGGCCTATTGCTGTAAAATAATGGGCTCTTTTTTGTTGCCCAAAAGTGAGGTTTATATGAAACAAGAATCAACTGTTGATTTGTTACTAGACGTTGACCAACGTCCTTCGGCTGGAAAAGGAATTCTCCTTAGTTTCCAACACGTTTTCGCCATGTTTGGTGCGACCATCTTAGTACCATTGATTTTGGGAATGCCTGTATCTGTTGCCCTTTTTGCTTCAGGTGTTGGAACACTCATCTACATGATTGCTACTGGATTTAAAGTTCCAGTTTATCTAGGTTCTTCATTTGCCTTTATCACAGCTATGTCACTGGCTATGAAAGAAATGGGTGGTGATGTATCTGCTGCCCAAACAGGGGTTATCTTGACTGGTTTGGTCTATGTCCTTGTTGCTACCAGCATCCGATTTGTAGGAACAAAATGGATTGATAAACTCTTGCCACCAATCATTATCGGTCCTATGATCATCGTTATCGGTCTTGGACTTGCAGGTTCAGCTGTTACCAATGCAGGGCTTGTAGCAGACGGAAATTGGAAAAATGCTCTGGTAGCCGTTGTTACGTTCTTGATTGCTGCCTTTATCAATACAAAAGGAAAAGGCTTCCTACGAATCATTCCATTCCTCTTTGCCATTATCGGTGGTTACCTCTTCGCACTAACTCTTGGCTTGGTTGACTTTACGCCTGTCCTAGAAGCTAACTGGTTTGAAATTCCTGGTTTCTACTTGCCATTTAGCACAGGTGGTGCCTTTAAAGAATACAATCTTTACTTTGGTCCAGAAACTATCGCTATCTTGCCAATCGCTATCGTAACAATTTCTGAGCATATCGGAGACCATACTGTTTTGGGTCAAATCTGTGGCCGTCAATTCTTGAAAGAACCAGGTCTTCACCGTACTCTTCTTGGTGACGGTATCGCAACTTCTGTTTCTGCCTTCCTTGGTGGACCAGCCAATACAACTTATGGAGAAAACACAGGGGTTATCGGTATGACTCGTATCGCTTCTGTCTCAGTTATCCGTAACGCTGCCTTTATCGCGATTGCCCTCAGCTTCCTTGGTAAATTCACTGCCTTGATTTCAACTATTCCAAATGCTGTACTTGGTGGTATGTCAATCCTTCTCTATGGAGTTATCGCCAGCAACGGTTTGAAAGTTTTGATTAAAGAACGTGTTGATTTCGCTCAAATGCGAAACCTCATCATCGCAAGTGCTATGTTGGTCCTTGGACTTGGAGGAGCTATCCTTAAACTTGGTCCAGTTACCCTTTCAGGAACTGCCCTATCAGCCATGACAGGAATCATCTTGAACTTGATCTTGCCATACGAAAATAAAGATTAAATGTCTAAACACCAAATCCGCTCAGACAACTGAGTGGATTTTTTCGTACACTATAATACAAATATCTGTAAATTGTTAAAATCAAAAAACGTATAATATCAGGTATTCTAAAACCTTGATACTATACGTTTTATCATAGATAATTTTTACTTCATGTTCTCATCAAATGAGATTTGCATCAATCCCTTGTCTTACTTACGTTTCTTCTTCGCTTTTTTCATTTTGTTAGCCATGCGTTTCATAGACTGTTTCATGGCAAATTCACCGATTTTACCTTTTAGTCCGCCACCAAACATCTGACTCATATCTGGCATTCCTGCTCCTCCAAGAGCTGACAGGTCAGGCATACCGCCTTGTCCCATCATTCCTTCAAGGGCAGACATATCCATTCCTCCCATATTTGGCATATTTTTAGGAAGGTTGTTTGGATTGATTCCCATTTGCTTCATCATCTTATTCATGTCGCCAGACATAACACCCTGCATGAGTTGTTTAGCCTGGTTAAAGTCCTTGATGAATTTATTGACTTCGACGAATGTATTTCCAGAACCAGCAGCAATACGACGTCGACGGCTCGGATTTAACAAATCTGGATTTTCACGTTCTTCAGGTGTCATGGAAGACACAATGGCACGTTTGCGCGCAATCTGGCGCTCATCCACCTTCATGTTTTGAAGAGCTGGATTATTGGCCATACCTGGAATCATCTTGAGCAAGTCTTCCATTGGCCCCATATTTTGCACCTGATCCAATTGATCAATGAAATCATTGAAATCAAAGGTATTCTCACGCATTTTCTCAGCCATTTCAAGGGCTTTTTGCTCATCGTATTCTTGAGAAGCTTTCTCAATCAAAGTGAGCATATCCCCCATACCAAGGATACGGCTAGACATGCGGTCTGGGTGGAAGGTTTCAATGTCCGTAATCTTTTCACCTGTACCAGTGAACTTGATTGGTTTTCCAGTAATGTGACGAACAGATAGAGCCGCACCACCACGAGTATCGCCATCAATCTTGGTAAGGATAACCCCAGTCACTTCCAACTGAGCATTAAACTCACGCGCAACATTGGCCGCTTCCTGACCAATCATAGCATCAACCACGAGTAGAATTTCGTTTGGTTGAGCTAGTGCTTTCACGTCACGAAGTTCATTCATCAAAAGCTCATCAATCTGCAAACGACCTGCCGTATCAATCAAGACATAGTCGTTATGATTGGCTTGGGCTTGCTCCAAACCTTGACGTACAATCTCAACAGCTGGTACTTCTGTTCCAAGTGCAAAGACAGGCACATCAATCTGTTGTCCCAAGGTCTTAAGCTGGTCAATGGCAGCTGGACGATAAATATCCGCCGCAATCATCAAAGGACGGGCACTTTCTTCCTTCTTGAGTTTGTTGGCCAATTTACCAGCAAAAGTTGTTTTACCAGCCCCCTGCAAACCGACCATCATGATGATTGTAGGAATCTTAGGTGACTTGATAATTTCTGCCGTATCAGAACCTAAAACGGCTGTCAGTTCCTCATCAACGATTTTGATAATCTGTTGCGCAGGATTAAGGGTATCAATGACCTCATGCCCAACTGCACGCTCACGAACTTTCTTGATAAAGTCCTTTACAACAGGCAAGGCAACGTCGGCCTCAAGCAAGGCCAAGCGAATTTCTTTGGTTGCCTCTTGGACATCAGATTCAGAGATTTTTCCTTTTTTACGTAGATTTTTAAAGACGTTCTGCAAACGTTCTGTTAAACTTTCAAATGCCATTTTTCTTCCTCTTATTCTCTATTATCAATGCTTGTTAAAATTTCTATCTGCTCCTGCAGAAAGCTATCCTTGGGATAGCGCTCCAAAATCTGGTCAAAAATCTGACTGCGGACAATGTAGTCCGAGTACATGTGCAATTTCATCTCATAATCTTCCAGAATCTTTTCTGTCCGCTTGATATTATCATAGACAGCCTGACGACTAACACCAAACTCCTCGGCAATTTCAGCAAGGCTGTAATCATCAGCGTAGTAGAGCTCGATATAGTTCATTTGCTTGTCTGTCAAAAGCGCCGCATAAAATTCAAAGAGCGCATTCATACGATTGGTTTTTTCGATTTCCATAACTTTTATTATACCAAAAATTAGCCTAATCTACCACACTAGGAAGCCAATCCAAGAAGATAGCTAGCTAAATTTGAGAAATATAAGAGCCTAGCCCCAAGTAATTTCCAATTGATAGCTGGCAAAGAGATGTCCCTCTTGATTTTGTAGTTGATAATCTAGTTCAATCTTTTGCCTATCAACTTGATAATGGCTCGTTTGGATGATAAATTCCTGCATGCCCATTGGTGTAGGAATGTAGGCTAAACTATCGCTATCCTTTAAAAAGCGCATAATGGTATTGGGATTGGAAAAACGGCTCATCACCAGTTCTTGACCATGAAATTTAATCACTACTTTTTCCTTTTCCTCATTGTAGAACAGCAGGTAGCTATAATCTCCCTTTTCATGCACTTCTACATCATAAAGCTGGTCAATCACTTCCAACTGCTCATCAAACTGAATCGTATTTCGCATCCGAATCTTCACATCAGGTCCTCTTTCTTGTCTCTTGTCCTACTATTTTACCAAAAAGAGCAGGATTTTGCTATAATGGTCATATGAACGAAAAAGTATTCCGTGACCCAGTTCACAACTACATCCATGTCAATAATCAAATTATCTATGACTTGATCAATACAAAAGAATTTCAACGTTTGCGTCGCATCAAGCAACTGGGAACTTCCAGTTATACCTTCCACGGTGGAGAACACAGCCGCTTCTCTCATTGTCTAGGAGTTTATGAAATTGCACGACGTATCACAGAGATTTTTGAAGAAAAATATCCTGAGGAATGGAATCCTGCCGAGTCTCTCTTGACCATGACCGCTGCTCTCCTACATGACCTTGGTCATGGTGCCTACTCCCATACTTTTGAACATCTCTTTGATACAGACCACGAAGCCATTACTCAGGAAATCATCCAAAGTCCTGAGACAGAGATTCACCAAGTCCTGCTACAAGTGGCGCCAGATTTTCCAGAAAAAGTAGCCAGTGTCATCGACCATACCTATCCTAACAAGCAGGTCGTGCAGCTCATTTCTAGTCAGATTGATGCAGACCGCATGGACTATCTCTTGCGCGACTCCTATTTTACAGGAGCATCCTATGGGGAATTTGACCTGACTCGCATCCTCCGAGTCATTCGTCCTGTCGAAAATGGTATCGCCTTTCAGCACAATGGCATGCACGCCATCGAAGACTACGTCCTCAGTCGCTACCAGATGTACATGCAGGTTTATTTCCACCCAGCAACACGGGCCATGGAAGTTCTCCTGCAGAATCTCCTCAAACGCGCTAAGGAACTCTATCCTGCGGACAAGGACTTCTTTGCACGAACTTCTCCACACCTCCTGCCTTTCTTTGAAAAAAATGTGACCTTATCTGACTATCTGGCTCTAGATGATGGTGTGATGAATACCTACTTCCAGCTCTGGATGACCAGTCCTGACAAGATTTTAGCTGACCTGTCACAACGCTTTGTCAATCGCAAAGTCTTTAAATCCATCACCTTTTCACAAGAAGATCAAGAACAATTGAAATCTATGAGAAAACTGGTTGAAGACATCGGCTTTGATCCTGACTATTACACAGCTATCCATAAGAACTTTGACCTTCCTTATGATATCTATCGCCCTGAATCTGAAAATCCACGGACACAGATTGAGATTTTACAAAAAAATGGTCAACTGGCCGAACTCTCTAGCCTGTCTCCTATCGTTCAATCCCTTGCTGGTAGTCGCCACGGAGATAATCGTTTCTATTTTCCAAAAGAAATGTTGGACCAAAACAGCATCTTCGCAAGCATTACCCAGCAATTTTTACACTTGATTGAGAACGACCATTTTACCCCAAATAAAAACTAGAAGAGGAAATTTATGAGTATTAAACTAATCGCCGTCGATATCGACGGAACCCTAGTCAACAGCCAAAAGGAAATCACTCCTGAAGTCTTTTCTGCCATCCAAGATGCCAAAGAAGCTGGTGTCAAAGTCGTGATTGCAACTGGCCGCCCCATCGCAGGTGTTGCCAAACTTCTGGACGACTTGCAGTTGAGAGACGAGGGTGACTATGTGGTGACCTTTAACGGTGCCCTTGTCCAAGAAACCGCTACAGGACATGAGATTATCAGCGAATCATTGACTTATGAGGATTATCTGGATATGGAATTTCTCAGTCGCAAGCTCGGTGTCCACATGCATGCTATTACCAAGGACGGTATCTACACTGCCAATCGCAATATCGGAAAATACACGGTGCACGAATCAACCCTCGTCAGCATGCCTATTTTCTACCGCACTCCTGAAGAAATGGCTGACAAGGAAATTGTCAAATGTATGTTCATCGATGAACCTGAGATTCTCGATGCTGCCATTGAAAAGATACCAGCCGAATTTTACGAGCGCTACTCTATCAACAAATCCGCTCCATTCTACCTCGAACTCCTTAAAAAGAATGTAGATAAGGGTTCAGCTATCACCCACCTAGCTGAAAAACTAGGATTGACCAAAGATGAAACAATGGCTATCGGTGACGAAGAAAATGACCGTGCCATGCTGGAAGTCGTTGGTAACCCAGTTGTCATGGAAAATGGAAATCCAGAAATCAAAAAAATCGCCAAATACATCACTAAATCTAATGATGAATCTGGCGTTGCCCATGCCATCCGTACATGGGTACTGTAAAATAATTTGAATATAGAAAAAGCACTCCAGAAGTTAGAGATAATGTACTGACCCCAAAAGTTAGACAGAAAAAATCTTACTTTTGGGGTGCAGTTTAAGATTCAGTATTTTTGGTTTCTAGTTCTATCCCCTTAATAATTATTAAATCTGAAAAACATAGTACATTATGTAAAACCTTTTTCAATTTTTTATTTTACTACAAATTAATATTATTTTTTCTAATGATAACTGATCCACTAATCTTCCTTTATAAATATTGCAGTGCTTTTCTTAATTAGCTTTTTTTCATAACTCTTTATAAGAATAACCAATAAACTACTTAGTAATCCCAAAATAACTAGACTTAATCTCGGGTTTAAAAGCCAATTAAAATAAGCAGCCAGTATCCCTCCAAAAGGAGCAAAAATGGTAGCTATTACAAAAGAACTAGAAAGTATCTTTCCAATATTATACACAGTACTTTCTTGCTGCTGTATTGTTGTAATCGAAACAGAAGCTATTGTAATTAATCCGCTCAAAATTGAATAACAAATTCCAAAAAATATCCAATTTTCTACTATTCCGCTTGCCATAATGACAAGTGGGATAGTTGCCATTGATATATTCATTAAGATAAAGGTATCCTTCTTATTCAAAAAAGTAGAAAGAAGGGTTACTGCTATCAAACTACCAAATCCAGCAATGGAGTAAACAATCCCAACAAGACTATTTGATAATTTTAATTACGTCCATTTTTTTCTCTCATTAATTGGACATAGCCCTTTGTTTCTATTTTTGAATTTAAAAACGAGAACTCTCCGCACATTTTATCATAAAAATTATTATAATCTTCTTTTGAAAAATCTCCTAAAATCTCTATCTCAAGATAAAATCCAAGACCATCAATCTTATCTAGATTAATCGTTTTATTTTCTAATGCGTCATGATAAGTCTTTCTATATTTACTTATTGTGAAAATATTTGAAAAACCATCTTGTAAGATATTCCTTACAAATTCTAATTTTTCAGATTCCAACTCTATTTCACTTTCACTCCACATTCCTTGTTTTATCGTATCTTTTCTTGTGAAAACACATGCTTTATTATCATCTTCTTGGCGAATTCTGTAGATAAAGCTACCTACCTCATCATTTTCAAATTCTCTTCCTTTTATTTTAAAATATTCATCAATTTGCTTATTTTCACTCTTAAATTTATAAGATTTTTCTAAATATGAAATAGCATTATTATAATCTCTCTCATCGTTGAGTTCAAATCTAACTTCTAATTCATTCATTAATTTTACCTCTCAATTCTTCAAAGGCTGAAGTCTCTTTACATTCACTCAGTCTATAGTAAGTTTCTGGTGATGTTTTATAGACACAAAGCCTAATATTTTCTTGCACTCATTGTAGCACTTCAATATAATACTGTCAATATTTTTGATAATATTTTTTTATTAAATACATATTTGTATTGTTTTGGATTAAAAAAACGATGCTTAATTGAACATCGTCTTTACTATTCTGTTATATCTGCAATGTAATGCTCGATTTTAAGAGCCATTGACATATTGCTCTCAAGCTTATATAGGAAATAAGCCGTTTCAAAGTACTCTTTTACTGCAACTTTAGAAGAAAAATTCTTACTGACATTTCCCATCAACACATACAAATCAGCCAAAAGATATGTTGTTCTATACGTCTTACATTGCTTTATCGTATCTGTGATTTTAGAAATAGCCTCTTCAGTATTATTCTGCAACCATAGATAGCGACAAACATTATAATTAAATTTAATAGAAAGGTTTAATTCTTCGATTGTGTTTAACTTGAGTTGATTTACTTGACACTCTAACTTTTCTCGAATTTCATTAAAGCTCTCTAAATCTTCAATATCATAATAAAAATTAAATAGAGTATTTGCAACTTGAAGGTAGATTAGGTCAGTTACACTTAACTGAGACAGTACCTTCTCCAATCTTGCCACAGCCTCCTCTTTTTGCCCATAGAAATAAAAATCTATAAGAGATTTTATCCACTCCATATAAAATTTATTTACTAGAGACAAGCGATGTACCTTTACACTCTCTAATTCATATATATATTTCAAAGACTCATAATTTCGATTGGTGATAAATGTCTGGGCTAACTTTTTAAACTCTAATAACTCATCAATCTCTTCTACAATCTGCTCATTAAAAAAATAATCTATACTAACTTTTAACTTCTTAGACAGAGCATATAAAAAGTCTGCTCCTGGAGTAAATTCTCCATTCTCTAATCGACTAATCTGTCCCTGTTTGCATATCCCCTCAGCCAATTCTCGCTGAGACATTTTTAATTCTTTTCGTCTATTTTTTAATCTTGTTGCTAAAAGTGTGCCCACGTTTGCATTTTCTTTTTCTATTCGATTTCAATTTCAATTGTAACATGATTAAATTTTAAATACAAATTAATAAACCAAAAGATACAAATTATATATAAACAATGACTAGATAGGTTATTTTTGAAAACCTATCCTTCTTCTTTTAAGATTTTCTTACGCAAACGATTGATAAACGTATTCACTTTAAATGGATTAGATATTAGACTATCATGTTTAAATTTTGTTATTGATATATTTAACAGACCAGAAATAATCTTTTACAGCATATCAAATTCAGGGGAATGGTAACATTTTTAACGCTCTCTATTATATAATGATTAATTCATCTTGTCATATACCTTAATCCGAAACCTCCACATCAAATCTTTTTGAAAGCTGTTTAAAGCTTTGTACTTACTTTCTGAGTTCATAGATCTGAACCTTTACCTCATTTGTCCAATTCCATAATAAAAATAAGGACATTCTAACAAAGGAAGTCCTTATTTTTTAACTAATAGATGTCAAAGTTACTATGCAGATCCACTTTATTCTGTACTCATTAATCAAAATATAACTTTTGCTCAAAATTTGGTCAAAAAATACTAAATTATTTTTAAAAATGAACTTGTGATAATTGCCATTAAATAAACACTTTGAATTTTCTTTATTTTTCTTAATTTACTAAAAATGCCCCCTGCCGGAATCGAACCAGCAACTACTCCTTAGGAGGGAGTTGTTATATCCATTGAACTAAGGGAGCTAGATAAAAACTCTGCTGAATGAGCAGAGTTCTTTAGTCGAATTAACGACGGATTTCTTTGATACGAGCTGCTTTACCTTGAAGAGCACGCAAGTAGTACAATTTCGCACGACGCACTTTACCGTAACGAACAACTTCGATTTTTTCAACACGTGGAGTGTGGATTGGGAAGATACGCTCAACACCTACACCGTTAGAGATTTTACGAACTGTGTAGTTTTCTGAGATGCCAGCACCTTTACGTGCGATAACAACACCTTCAAAAATCTGGATACGTTCACGGTTACCTTCGACAACTTTCGCGTGTACACGAACAGTGTCACCA
This sequence comes from Streptococcus sp. k-628, assembly GCF_013277475.1. Classification (NCBI taxonomy): domain Bacteria; kingdom Bacillati; phylum Bacillota; class Bacilli; order Lactobacillales; family Streptococcaceae; genus Streptococcus; species Streptococcus sp. k-628. The sequence continues at coordinate 14,733 of NZ_VMMZ01000071.1, read as the reverse complement.
GGACGGAATGATGGGATATCTGTACGAAGTTGACCTTCAGTCAAGCTTTGGATTAATGGATTCATTTTATTCTCCTATCTTTGTCAATCTTGAGGAACCTTCCTCAGCGGATAAACTGTATTTTTGTGCGTCCATTACACACAAGATACAGTTTACCAAATTTCCACAAAAAAGTAAAGAAATTTATAGAAGAATTCCTAAAAAAATCGCAATCAAACCACCTAGGTAGGTCAAAGCTAAATAAGAATAAAATACCTTCTTATCACTTAACAGTCTTTGGAGTTCGTCATTCAAGGTCGAAAAAGTCGTTAAACCGCCACAAAATCCTGTTGCTAAAATAGCATAGACTTCCTTAGACTCCACATGATTGTAGAATAATCCAATCAACAAACACCCTAAAAGATTGGCTATTAGCGTTCCGATAGGCAATTTAGATGCTTGATTATAGCGGGAAAAGAAATACCGTACTAGAGCTCCGAAGCCACAAGCAATTGCAAGATAGACGATTACCATTTTTTCCTCCCTAGACAGTAAGCCAAGAGCAGGCCTCCACCTATACTCAAAAGCAAATACATGACCAAACTCAGATAACGCTCTGTATCCAGTAGTTTAACAGCATCAAGCATTAGACTGGAAAAGGTTGTCAAACCGCCACAAAAACCTGTACCCAGTGCTAAAATAACACCTTTACTGGTTCCTTTATAGACCAGATAGCCCTTGACAAGACACACCAAGCAGAAAATACCCAGATAGTTAACAAGAAGGGTGCCCCAAGGGAAATCCGGACTGGCTGGTAACCAAGTAGAAACCAGATAGCGAACCAATCCGCCCAACATAGCAGCTAGAAAAATTCCTAGCGGATAAAATTGTTCTTTTTTCATTTGATGTTTTGATCCTGATAATCACGCGAACGTTTGAGTATGTCCGAAAATGTTGCGACAATAGTTTCCTGATAGCGCTTGTCTCCTACACGACTTCTAACCTTTTCAAAAATAACTTCTTCTCTCTTGGTATCTAAAATTGGTTTACCCGAAGCTTTCTTATAAGCAACTACACCCTCAACCAAATGCATTCGTTCTTCTAACAGTTTGACAATTTGGTCGTCGATTTGATCAATTTCTTGACGAATACTATCTAAATCCATAGTGTCTCCTCCTTTATTTGAATTATTGTATCAAAAAGCCACCAAATAGGCTAGTAAAATCCCAACTCTCGATAAGAAAAATGCACTGATTGATTACATCAGCGCACTTTTGTGCTTATCCTACTTTAGCAGCCAATTCTTCTGCGAATTGTTCCAAGCGTTCAATATCTTCTTCCTCGGCAGAAAGATCAACTTTAACACACTCTGAACCTTTTTCTGCTCCTGTTGACACAAAGACACGGTCAAAGTCATCAACAGCCTTACAGAATTCATCGTAGAAGGTATCACCTGAACCGACTACTCCATAGATTTTGCCATTCAAGTTGAGATCTGCTAGGTCTTCGTAGAAGTCCATCATCTCATCTGGCAATTCACCATCACCATAAGTATAGGTCGCAACGATAGCGATGTCTGCTTCCAAGAAGTCTGAAGCGTCAACAGTTGTACATTCATCAACATCGACATCCAAGCCCAAGTCACGTAATTTGTCTGCTACAATATCTGCAATTTCTTCGGTATTACCGGTCATACTGGCAAATACAATTTTTGCTAATGCCATATCGTCCTCCTCAATTTATCTTTCTCCATTATATCACATCTTTTTCATTTTAAAAATAAAAATTCTTGTGCTACAATGAGATGAGAAAGAATTGAGGTTATTTATGGACATTTGCCATCAAATTTTAGAAAAAATCAAAGAATACGACACGATTATCATTCATCGTCATATGAAACCAGACCCAGATGCTTTGGGAAGTCAAGTGGGCTTGAAAGCTCTTCTCAAACATCATTTTCCAGAAAAAACCATCAAAGCCGTTGGTTTTGATGAACCAACTCTAACTTGGATGGCTGAGATGGATCTTGTTGAAGATAGTGTCTACCAAGGGGCACTTGTTATCGTCTGTGATACGGCGAATACTGCTCGTATCGATGATAAGCGCTATCGTCAAGGTGAATTTCTCATTAAGATTGACCACCATCCAAATGATGATGTATACGGTGACATATCTTGGGTAGATACTAGTTCAAGTAGCGCTAGTGAGATGATTACCCTATTTGCCCAAACAACCCAGCTGGCCTTGTCAGATCGCGCTGCTGAGTTGCTCTTTGCAGGAATTATTGGTGATACAGGCCGCTTCCTTTATCCTTCTACGACTGCACGGACTCTTCGCCTGGCTGCTTATTTGAGAGAACATAACTTTGACTTTGCGGCTCTCACTCGCAAAATGGACACTATGAGCTACAAAATCGCTAAACTTCAAGGATACATCTACGACCATCTGGATGTGGATGAAAATGGCGCGGCGCGCGTTATCCTGAGTCAAGAAGTCTTGAAACAATTCAATGTTACCGATGCTGAAACTGCAGCCATCGTAGGTGCACCTGGACGCATTGACAGTGTGAGTCTTTGGGGAATTTTTGTAGAACAGGCTGATGGCCACTACCGCGTTCGCTTACGCAGTAAAATCCATCCTATCAATGAAATCGCCAAGGAACATGATGGTGGAGGCCACCCTCTAGCAAGCGGTGCTAATTCCTATAGCCTAGAGGAAAACGAAATCATCTACCAAAAGTTAAAAAACTTGCTTAAAAATTGATAAAATACTTGCCAAACTTTTCAGAATCTGATAGACTAGTATGGTAACAATCTATGGCTCGCAAAGAGACCATGGCAGAAAGGAAATATTGCAAAATGAAAAAAGATATCCATCCAGAATATCGCCCAGTTGTCTTCATGGACACAACTACTGGTTACCAATTCCTTAGCGGTTCAACAAAACGCTCTAACGAAACAGTTGAGTTCGAAGGCGAAACTTACCCATTGATCCGTGTGGAAATTTCATCAGACTCACACCCATTCTACACTGGACGTCAAAAGTTCACTCAAGCAGATGGACGCGTGGATCGTTTCAACAAAAAATACGGTCTCAAATAGTGATAAAAAGACAGCTTCGGCTGTTCTTTTTTGTTTCTTGAAATCAACTACTGTTTTCATGTTCAAAACTCAAAAAAACTTTGAACTCTAGCTAGCCACACAATGGTTTCTAGAGAACAAAGTTTTTTCTTGCCTAAAAAGTATAAAAGATATATACTAGCTATATATAGTATAGATTGGAGATATACCATGACTACATCACTTACTAAGCAATACAATTTTAAAATCAATGAATCATCAATGGAACAAGCTAGAGCTATCATCAAGGAAAAAGGAATGACTATGACGGATGCTATTAGTCTTTTTATCGAGCAGATTGTTCTCGAACAAGATTTGCCAATAAAAACTGCAGAAGATTTACACTGTGAACGATTGATTCAGGAGCTACAAGCCCAATCTGAACGCGCCTTAAGAGAATATGAATCCGGACAAGGAACTTCCCTAGATGACATGAGGCTACGATATGACTTATAAAGTGATTCTATCTACTGAAGTGAGTCAGGCAATTGACAGTATCCATAACTACATCAGCACTGTTCTTTTATCACCCCAGTCGGCTAAAAATACTGTAGCCAGAATTTTAGACGGCTTAAAAAGTTTAGAAACTTTTCCTGAAGCTGGCTTTGATGCAGATGAAAAAATAGGACTAAAAATCAACAGTAAGTACCCTACGCGAGGAAAAATTATCGGTCAGTATATCTTGCTTTACTTTATCGACCAAACTCAAAGAGCTGTTTTTCTTTCCCACTTATTCCACACCAAAAGTGACTATGTTACCTTGCTCCAAAGCAAAAATAACAAAAACTCAAAATCATCATTTTAATGTCCACCACTCTCTTAATAACCTTGTACTTATAAGGAACACAGTCTTCATTTTAACTAAAAAATAAAAAAACTTTGCACTCTAGCTAGCCACACAATGGTAACCAGAGTACAAAGTTTTTTTATCTGACAAGATTTAGTCTTCCTTATCTTGACTTTCAGTTCCTTTAACTGCTTTTTTAAATTCAGATAGCATTTTACCGATTGACTCGCCTAGTTCAGGCAATCGTTTTGGTCCGAAGATCAAGAGAGCTCCTAAAACGATAATAATCAATCCTGGTGCTCCTATATCACGTAAGATTCCCATTTCTCGCTCCTTTCTGCTTTCGTTTCATAATATATTTGCTGATAGCTATACTCAATTCATAGAGTAAAATCAAGGGGGCAGTCATTGCCAAATCGCTGACAAAGTCAGCTGGTGTCAAGATGACTGCAAGTACCAATAAGATAAAATAAGCATATCGGCGATAAGCAATCAACCATTCTGGTCCAATGAGTCCAATCGACGTCAAAAAAGCAATGATAACTGGCAATTCAAAAATCAATGCCAAAGGCAAGGTCGTTTGAAAAACAAAGGACAGATAATTTTGGGCGGTTAACTGCGTTTCAAATAATCCCTCTCCCAACCCTAATAAAACCTGAAGTAAGGCTGGTGTTACAAAGTAAAAACCAAAAGCCAGTCCAACTAGAAAACAAAGGAAACTAGCTGGAATATAAGCAAAAACTGCTCTAGCCTCTTCCTTCTTTAAACCGGGTTTAATGAAAGACCAGATGTGATAAATTGTGTAAGGCAGGGTAACGGTAAAGGCCATCAGACTAGCCAAACGTATGTAAATCCATAAAATATCATTGGGCCCTAAAACAATCAATTTTTGCTGAAAAGATTGGGTCACATACTGGTAAATCTGGTCTGCAAAAAGCAGAGAGACACAGAATACCAAAAAGAAACAAATGACTACTGCCAATAATCTCTTTCTAAATTCTACCAGATGTTCAACGATTGTCAATTCTTTTCTATCCATTTATTTTTCACCCTGTCTAAAAGTGACAATCAAGACAATGACAACAAAGATTAGCTGGCTAGTCAAACCCTCCCAACTTGGATAAATTCCAAGTAGGTCGATAGTTGGAAAGTCTGTCAGCAGGTGATTTGGTGCCATATTGGTCAACTGAAGAGCATGGACACTAACCCCCAGCATCTTGAAGGCTAGGGCATAAATCATCCAAGTCAGGATAAAGAAGACCTTATGTGGCAGGAAGAATTGACTGGCCTTGTTCATCACAAGGGCAATAATTATCAGAACCAGTAAGGCAAGTGAAATTCCCAAGACAAATTCAAAGCTAGAAATCCTTGGTAAAATCCCAACATAAAAGAGAATGGTTTCTGCTCCCTCACGGAAAACAGCTAGAAAACTGAGAGCAAACATGGAAATAAAAGATCCTGTCTTAGTCACTGTTTCCATTTGTGACTCCATAAAGGTATTCCATTTTTTGACTGAGGATTTGCTGTGGAGCCAGATTCCAATCAAAATCATCATAGCTACTGCAAAAATCCCCACTGCTCCTTCTATGATTTCTCGATTGGAGCCTGATGTTACTGCTGGAAAGGCTATTTGCAGGATGAAAGCAATGACCAGACTGGCCATAATTCCAGTGATAGAACCACCATAAACCCACTTGAGCCCTTTTCGCATCTTGGCTGCTTTCAAGGTCGTCACCAAGGCCATGACGATTAAGAGGGCCTCTACTCCTTCTCTTAGAAGAATCAGCATAGCATCAAAGGCATTGTAACGTGCGCTAGTATCAATTTGTGATAAATCTGCTATCAGTTTTTTTAATTTTTCTTGGTATTCCTTCTCACTTCCCTTGACCATAATCACAGGACTTTCACTTTCCACTCGTGTATAGAGGGAAGGATTGGTCGTGCTAACAGAACCCTCAATCGTTGGCCAAATGGTAATAAATTCCTTCATACTGGCTACTCCTAATGCTTGGTCACCAGCTTGGAATTGTTCCAAAGCCTTCTTCAAAAGGGCAATACCATCTTTAAGACTCAAATCAGAAGATGCTTCTGCAACTTCTTTTCCACTCACAAAATCATCAATAGCCTTTTTTAAGTCCTCAAAGGAAGTCTGGATGGAGTTGAAATCTGTAGGCTCGGTTTCCATACTACTACGCAAGAAAGAAATAGCTGTTTCAACACGGCCATAATGGGCTGTACTATTGTCACGAACCACACTTTCATTGATAGTCCAAGTGGAATTCATTTTCTTAAAGGCTTCACGAACCTTTTCCAAATCTTTGGAGGCAATGGCCTGTTCCAAAGCTTCAAAACGAGGACTTAGGCGGTTGACCAATTTTTCCTTTTCCGCATCTAGGTCAATAGGATTTTGTTCTTTTTCAAAGGCTAATAAGGCTGAAGAAATTTCGGTGAGTTTATCTTCAGTAATCTCTCCAGATAGAGCTAACTTTTTCTTAACAACCTTACCAGCCTCAGAACTGCTGTCTTCTACTCTTTCGAAGTCTGATGCCATCTCTTGAACAAGTTTCTGAGCCTCAGATTGATTCCCATTTTTGACCGCTTTAGAAGCATCTGTGATTTTCACAAAGTAAGAACTCAAGCTTTCTTGGGCACCTGCTGGGGAAAGAATTAAAAATGACAAAGCTAAAACTAGTAACCAGCTTTTAGCCTTCCAATAATTTCTGACCAACGTAGCCTCCTTTCTCCACACCACCAAAGCAAGCAAAGAGTCCACTACCGATGTGAGTGATGTATTCATTCATCTTATCAGTAGCACCTAGATTGGTTTGAACCTTGACAAAGTTATCAGGATCCTTCTGGAAAGAAATGAAGAGCAAGCCTGTATCAAACTGGCCAGTCTTTTCATCAATCCCATCTGAGTAAGAATAAGAACGACGTAAAAGTGGCTTATCCACTTCTTTGGCCAAACGAACATGCGAATCATCAGGCAAAAGACTCAAATCCACTTCATCAAACTCATTCTTCTTACCAAAGGGGGCACCACTTTCCTTATAACGGCCAAATGTATTTTCTTGTTCTTCGAGACTAGTGCGATCCCAGGTCTCTAAAAACATTTGAATCCGACGGACTGCCATATAAGAACCATGTTCCATCCAGTCCTTACTATCAGCCCAGATAACACGGTCAAAGTCTTGCTCCTTGGTTGGATTTGCTGTCCCATCTTTAAAACCAAAGAGGTTACGCGGAGTCTCCATTCGATCTCCGATGGCAGCAAAACCAGACTGACTCCAACGAAGGGTCACTGCATTTCTCCCCTTACGAATGAGATTTCGAATAGCATGAAAGGCAACCTGCTCATCATCTGCACAGGCCTGGATGACAATATCCCCACCAGTATATTTTTCACGCAATTGCTCCTTAGGAAAAGGCGGCAAATCCCTAAACACTTGAGGACGCTTGTTTTCCAAGTTCATCTTTTTCAAGAAACTGGCAGACACACCAAAAGTCAGAGTCAAGCGATGCGGGTTAAGCCCGACTGTCTCCCCAGTATCGCTAGGAGGTAAGAGAGCATTCTGTCCATCTTTTTTGACCAATTCCCCCTCAACCAACTTAGCACTATAATCCGTCCAATCCTTGAATAGTTGGATAATCTTATCTCTATCCGTCGTATGCAAGTCCAAAACGACAAAATAGATATTCTTTTGCATGGGCGTACTAATCCCTGCTTGATGCTTGCCATAAAAAGCAATTTTTTCATTTCCGTACGAGATTTTTTCCTGACTTCCTAGCTTAGGTGCGAAAAAAGCAGAAGCACCAGAGAGTCCTAGCGCTAAACCAGCCCCTCCAATCCCTGCTTTTTTTAGAAATTCTCGACGGTCCATTTTCTTCTCAAAAAACTTTTCGTCTTTTTCAGTCATGACTCTTATTCTCCACTAAGAAATTTACCCATTTGTGACAGAGGTTCACCAAGTTTTGTCACAGCTTCTGACAATTCTTTGGTATCTTCTTTTGTCAAATCAGTATAGAGTTTGTAGTGTTCCTTATCTGTCATGTGTTTATCCAACAAACTATTGACAGACTTGAAGTCTGCTTCCAATTCTTTAACTAGGTTAGCATCTGATTTTTCAAGTAAAGGTTTAAAGAGTTGGAAAATCTTCTCAGCACCCTCAATATTGGCACGGAAGTCATACAAGTCTGTATGAGAATAAATTTCCTCTTCCCCTGTAATCTTGCTTGTTGCCACTTCGTTAAGCAAGTCAACTGCCCCAGTCAGCATAACCTTGTAGTCCACATCAACAGTTGCAATCTTAGCTTTCAATTCCTTGATATCATTGACCAACTGATCGCCATAGCTTTCAGTCCCTTTAGTTGTATTGTCTTCCCAAAGAATACGCTCAATACGGTGGAAACCTGACCAGCCTTCCTCTGTCTTGTTTTCATCCATGTAGTCTGCTAAACGGAAGTCAATCTTGACATCTGACTCACCAAAACTCTCGGCAATCGGTTCTGAACGCTCATAAGACATACGAATCAGTGGATAGACCTTCTTAGCTTCTTCTAACTTACCTTCTTTCAAAAGTTTGACAAAGCCTTCCGTATCTGTCAAGAGTTTATCGATTTGCTCTTGCACAAAAGTCTTATAGTCAGCAGTGGCCTTATCAAGCATTTTTTGCTTGTCTTCAGACAAGGCTGTCACCTTAGATGAATCGGTTGTATCTGCTGATTTTTCAAACCTAACAGCACAAGCTGTCAATAGCAAGGCTGAAGATAAAAGGACAAAACCTAGTTTTTTCATTGTATACTCCTATTGGTTCAGGAAACCTGAATTAATTTTACGTTTCATTATACCATGTTTTCACTCATTTTTCAATAAATTTTCAGACAATTTAATGTTATGAATAGCATTACAAATGCAAAAAACTAAGCCTAGGACAATCTCCAAAGCTTAGTTTGATCTAGTTTCTTAATTTCCAGCGTAATATTTTTGAATTCCTTTAATAATGCCTTCAACTAACTTATCTTGGTATTGATCACTACGGATTCGTTGGTTTTCTTCTGGATTATCCATATAACCCAATTCTAATAACACAGCAGGTTTCGCAGTCTCACGAAGAACAGCGAAGGTGGCTTGCAGAAGTCCAGCATCTCTAGCTCCTGTCTCGGTTAAGAGAGATGAATGAAGGTCAGCTGCCAAACGATTACTTTCACTTATACGGTCTGGATTATTATGCCAGTACTGATTAATCTTGCTCGGGTAACCTGCATCTTCCTTATAAGAATAAGTCTGTATTCCCAGATTCAGTGTTGTGTCATTCCCAGTAGCGTTAAAATGAATACTAATAAAGAAGTCTGCATTCGTTTTATTTACCATACGAGAACGCTCCGTCACAAAGTCAACATCCATATCACTATCACGAGATGTTAAAACTGTATAGCCAAGTTCTTCTAAACGTTTCCGTAATTTACGAGAGACCTGTAGATTCAAATCTTTTTCAGCTATTCCATAATAATAAGCACCTGAATCACGTCCACCATGCCCAGGATCTAGGAAAATAGTTTTACTATAGCGCCCCTTTTCAAATCCTTTTGGAAGTTCTTGCACCCATTTACCATTATCTTTGAAAAAATGGCTGCTTCCATTAATAGTATAAGTTCCAGTTACATAAACGCCATCTTCTTTAAGATAATACCAAGCTTTGTAATCCTGATCATAAATCCACTCTTTGTGAGCCATATAGCCACCAGATTTTAGATAGTAAGAGCCTACCCATTGCTGTTCAGCATAGTGCCCACCTGACTTGAGATAAAACCAGCTAGAGTAGCTCGGATCGTACACCCATTCTTTATCTGCCATAGCCCCACTGGACTTCAGGTAATAATTTCCCTTCCAGGTATTAGCCATCATGGTACCATTTTGATCAAATGCATACCATTTACCATTGATTTGACTCCATTGATTAGACAGATATTTTCCTGAGCCATTGGCGTAGTACCACTTGTTAGCCATCTGATACCAGCTATTTTCAAGTAAGTAACCATTCTTATCAAATAGGTAGCCTTCATAAAGAGTATCTGTAAATTTGACACCCGTTTGACTATAATAAGTCCACTTCCCGTCTTCTTTTACCCAACCAGTTTGTAGCTTAGACTCAGTAGGAAGAGTTGGTTTTGTCTCCTGCTCACTCGAACTAGGAGTCGTTGGCTGATTTTCTGTAGCTACTTGAAAAGGACTTGCAGAGCTAGTAGTTGAACCACCGATAGAGTTATTCGTAGGATGACTAGCATCATTAGCTAAAACTGTTTGGCTAGTGAATCCAAGAAGAGCCAGAGCAAGAATCGTAAATTTCTTATATGATTTCATTTATTTAACCTTTCTAGGGGAATGGAATCCCTGTGTTATTGAGTTCTTTAACTTCCTTGATGAAGGAAGATTTGTTCTACATCCTCTAAACTATAATTTATATGACATCATAGAGTGTTTAGCTTATTTAAAGATGTGAAACCTAAAAAGTATGGCTAAGTTGTAACCTTAAAAATTCAATTTCTGAACACCTAATCTCGCTTCAGATAGTTATCGAACAAGTCGAGTAGATTTCATTAAAATCATCTATTTATATTATACACCAAATTTAAGAAAAATTTTTGCAAACATCTAAATTTAAAATAAATCTAGTCCCTAGCTATACCGAATTTTAGTTTACTCTGCCCAGTAGAGATGTTATAATAAAAATAGGAGGACACAAAATGAACAATAAAACTAAAAAGTTCACACTTGCTACAGTTTTAATACTTTCCTTGTTAGGAGCTGGAACTCTTACATCACAATCAGTAGCTGCTAATGATAGGCTGGTTTCCACTCAAGCAATCAATGGTCAATCCTACAATATCTTAAACTCTGAGGTCACTAGTGCTTCTTCTGGTACTACTCTAGTTGGGATTGAAGGGACTTTCTTAACGCCAGATAAACAGGCTATCTTAGACCGTATCAATGCCATTCGAAAAGAGGCAGCAGATGAAGGTCTAGTTACTAGCTATGTTCCTATCAAATGGTCAACTGCACTAGAAAAAACTGCCTTTGTTCGTGCAGCAGAAGCTTCGATCACCATTGATCACACACGCTTGTCTAGCAAGGATATTTGGACTTCCTGGCCTGCAGGAAATTTCTCCCTTTCAGAAAATTTGGCTTGGAACTACAATGGATTTATGAAGGCCATCCAGCAATGGTATGATGAAAAAGCCGATTATGTTAAATCTCGTAGTGGTGTCAGTGTTACAGGTCAAACTGGACACTACGAATCCTTAATTAACCCAAAATTGACCTATATGGGGCTTGCAGCCTTTGAAAACCCTGTCACTCAAAATGGATGGATTACCGTTGCACAAAGTTTCGGAACAGCATCTGGTGGCTCTGAAGAATTAGCTGGTGGTTATGGAAAGGCCATTCAATATACAGAAGCAAATTCTTCTCAGACTCAAACATTTGCAACTAAGGCGAATCTTTTTGACAAAGACTTAAAGGCTATCGGAACTCATAAAACCAAAAATGAAAATACAAATTCAAGTCAGAAAAATGGGTTCAATCATTCCCAATACTTCGGAAGTTGGATTCAATCAAACGGACATTGGTGGTTTAAACACAATGACGGCTCATACACGAGTAATGGATGGGAAAAAATAAATAGAACTTGGTATCGCTTTGACAACTCTGGCTGGATGCAAACTGGCTGGATAAAAGACGGTAGCTGGTACTATCTCGACGGTTCAGGCGCTATGAAGACTGGTTGGCTCAAAGATAATGGTAGCTGGTATTATCTTGATAGCTCAGGTGCTATGAAAACAGGCTGGATGAAAGTATCTGGTAAATGGTACTATGCCTATAGCTCTGGTGCCCTAGCAATCAATACGACGACCCCTGACGGTTATCGTGTTAATTACAATGGGGAATGGGTAGGATAATTTAACTATAACAAAAAGACTCTATACTATCTCACAGTGAGTAATCTTCACTTTCAGATAGTATAGAGATTTTTATTTACCTAGTACAGGTCTTATCTTAGGCATTTATAACAAATTGAAACAAGAGTGGGACAAAAGAGCCTCGTAAAAGGTATTTCAACTTAGTAATACCTTTTTGAGATGCTTTTTGATATGAGCCCATATTTTCTCAATAGGATTGTACTCAGGTGAGTAGAGAGGAAGAGGTAAAAATTTATGCCCAAACTCTTCACATAAAAGTTCTAGCTTCCCCATTCTATGGAATCTTGCATTATCCATAATAATAACTAATGGTGTATTTAATGTTGGTAAGAGAAACTTCTGAAACCAAGCCTCAAAAAAGTCGTTCGTCATCGTCTCTTCGTAGATCATTGGAGCGATTAACTCACCATTTGTTAGCCCTGCAACCAAAGAAAATCCTCTGATATCTTCTTCCAGATACTTTACCCCTTATTAACTGACCTTTTAATGAGCGACCATATTCTCGATAAAAATAAGTATCGAATCCTGTTTCATCAATATAAACAGGTGCTAAGCGCTTTAAACTATTAAAATTCTTAAGAAATAAGGCTACTTTTTCTGGGTCTTGTTCATGGATAGTATAGTACTTTATGGTTACCGAACAAGTCTAATGAAAAAATTCCGATGATAGTTCTAAATCACAATAACCGCTTGGGTTCCATGATCCAACTCCAGCAAGACATCTATACTTGTATAGAAAATCCTGCCCTGAATAAGGGGATGTAAATATTGCTTTCCTCCAAAATGGTCATAGTTTTGCTGGCAAATCTAACATATCACGGATAAATTAACAAGTGATTTCTGAATTGCTAAACATTTTCTTTTCTTATACCATATTTTCAGATTTTCTCTTTGAGAAAGATATTTACAAGAAAAAGGTTCGTTTTTTTATCTATTTTCAAAAAATCCCAAAAACTGAATTGAAAGAATTTTTAGAAAATTTCTGTTTTTTTCTTTACAGTGAAAAAAAATTCTGATATAATGACTCATGTAATAAAATATGACAATAAAAGGAGAACGATATGACATCTGCTAAAGAATATATCCAAAGCGTGTTTGAAACTGTAAAAGCTCGTAACGGGCACGAGGCTGAATTCCTCCAAGCTGTTGAAGAATTTTTCAACACTTTGGAACCTGTATTTGAAAAACACCCTGAGTATATCGAAGAAAATATCTTGGCACGTATTACTGAGCCTGAGCGCGTGATTTCTTTCCGTGTTCCTTGGGTTGACCGTGATGGAAAAGTTCAAGTAAACCGTGGCTACCGTGTTCAATTCAACTCAGCTGTTGGACCATACAAAGGCGGACTTCGTTTCCACCCAACTGTAAACCAAGGGATCTTGAAATTCCTCGGATTTGAACAAATCTTTAAAAATGTCTTGACTGGACTTCCTATCGGTGGAGGTAAAGGTGGATCAGACTTCGATCCTAAAGGTAAAACAGATGCTGAAGTGATGCGCTTCTGCCAAAGCTTCATGACTGAATTGCAAAAATACATTGGGCCATCACTTGACGTACCTGCTGGTGATATCGGTGTAGGTGGACGTGAAATTGGTTATCTTTACGGTCAATACAAGCGTCTTAACCAATTTGATGCTGGTGTCTTGACTGGTAAACCTCTTGGATTTGGTGGTAGCTTGATTCGTCCAGAAGCAACTGGTTACGGTTTGGTTTATTACACTGAAGAAATGCTCAAAGCTAACGGTAATAGCTTTGCTGGTAAGAAAGTGGTCATTTCAGGTTCTGGTAACGTAGCCCAATACGCTCTTCAAAAAGCGACTGAACTCGGTGCAACTGTTATCTCTGTATCTGACTCAAATGGTTATGTCATCGATGAAAATGGTATCGACTTCGATCTTTTGGTTGATGTTAAAGAAAAACGTCGCGCTCGTTTGACTGAATATGCCGCTGAGAAAGCAACTGCAACCTACCACGAAGGTTCTGTATGGACTTACGCTGGAAACTATGACATTGCGCTTCCATGTGCGACTCAAAACGAAATCAACGGTGAAGCAGCTAAACGTTTGGTTGCTCAAGGCGTGATCTGTGTATCTGAAGGTGCCAACATGCCAAGCGACCTTGATGCTATCAAAGTCTACAAAGAAAATGGTATCTTCTACGGACCTGCCAAAGCTGCCAACGCTGGTGGTGTAGCCGTTTCCGCCCTTGAAATGAGCCAAAATAGCCTTCGCCTCTCATGGACTCGTGAAGAAGTTGATGGACGTCTCAAAGACATCATGACAAACATCTTTAACACAGCTAAAACGACTTCAGAAACATACGGTCTTGATAAAGACTACCTTGCAGGAGCTAACATTGCTGCCTTTGAAAATGTAGCAAACGCTATGATTGCCCAAGGTATTGTTTAAGATTCATTTGCTTAATCCTCAATCGCTCTGATTGGGGATTTTTAGTTGAGTTAGACAGTTGGGAAATTCTAATTTAATTAAATTAAATGAAATAAAAACCAAACAACTTGATTACGGAATTCACACCAATTTCTAACAATGTTTTATAAAACTCGGTGGACTATTCTAAATTCAATCTATTTTATACTCTTCGAAAATCTCTTCAAACCACGTCAGCGTCGCCTTACCGTATGTATATGATACTGACTTCGTCAGTTCTATCTGCAACCTCAAAACAGTGTTTTGAGCTGACTTCGTCAGTCTTATCTACAACCTCAAAACAGTGTTTTGAGCAGCCTGCGGCTAGTTTCCTAGTTTGCTCTTTGATTTTCATTGAGTATGAGATGCTGGTCTTTATCACATCCTATCTAGCTAAGCGGATACGCGTCACGATTCCATCTGGGTCTGTCACTTCTAACTGAGT
>NZ_VMMZ01000070.1:0-8972 GCF_013277475.1 Streptococcus sp. k-628 | reverse complement strand
TTTGAGCAACCTACGGCTAGCTTCCTAGTTTGCTTTTTGATTTTCATTGAGTATTATATAAAATCACCCCTCTAGTGTTCATAAACTAGAGGGGGAATTTGTATCATACTATCGTTTAACGCACTTCTGCATTCACTTTTTCTTCGAGCGATGCTTGGATTTTTTCCATATAGCGTGCGACTTCTTCGTCCGTTAAGCTATCTTCTGAATTTTGGAAGGTCAAGCTATAAGCCATGGACTTCATACCAAGTCCCAATTTCTCACCTGAGAAGACGTCAAAGAGTTTGATATCTGTCAAACGTTTCACGCCGGCAGCTTGGATAGCATCTACAACTTCTTGGTGAGTGACTTCTGCCTTGAGGAGTAGAGCCACGTCACGGCTGACTGCTGGGAATTTGGTGATTTCCACAAATGGAGCAGCTGGCTGAAACACTGCTTCGATAGCTGAAAGATTGAGCTCTGCTACATACGTTTCTGGAATATCGTAAGCCTTAGCTGTGACCGGATGCACTTGTCCAAGGAAACCAAGAACTTGGTCACCGAGTAAAATGACTGCTGTACGACCTGGATGAAGGCTAGCAATTTCAGATGTTGCTGTATAAGTTACTTGGAGCCCCAAACGAGCAAATAGCGCTTCAAGGATTCCTTTAGCATAGAAAAAATCAACTGGAACTGCTGCTGTTTGGAAATCTTTTTCAGCAACCAATCCTGTCAAGGCAAAGGCAAAACTGTTGACTTCATTTGGAAGTTCTTCTTTTGGATTGCCAGTTTGTTCAAAGACTTTTCCAATCTCGTAAAGAGCCAAGTTTTTATTCTTACGAGCCACGTTGTAAGCAACTGTATCTAGGATACCAGAAATCATATTTTGACGGAGGACAGAACGGTCCACTGTCATTGGCCACATGAGTTCAGTAAGGTTACTTGGTTGAGCCGTAAACTCAACTGCTTTTTCAGGAGTTGTTAGAGCATAGGTGATGATTTCTGTCAAACCTGCTCCTTCAGCAATGGTACGAACTTGACGGCGAAGTTTTTGAGTTGCAGTCAATTCACCAGCTGTACCATCGTCTTTTGGAAGGCTGGTTGGCAAGCGATCATAGCCATAGATACGAGCGATTTCTTCAAAGAGGTCTGCCTCGATAGTGATATCCCAGCGACGACGTGGGACGCTGACTGTAAAGCTGTCTGCATTTCCAGAAAGACCAAAGCCAAGACGACGGAAGACATCTTCTACATCAGCGTATGAAAGCTCAGTTCCGAGGACACGGTTGACGTCAGCAAGGGTAGAAGAAACTTCCACATCAGAGGTATCAAGTTCACCCGCTGAAACGATACCTTTACGCACCGTCGCACCTGCAAGTTCTGCAATCATGCTAGCCGCCGCATCAAGGGCTTCGTTAACAGTTGCCACATTGATACCTTTTTCAAAGCGAGAAGATGACTCAGAACGAAGGTTAAAACGACCACTAGTCTTGCGGATAGATTTTCCGTTGAAGACTGCAGCTTCAAGGACGACACGACTAGATTTCTCAGAAATTTCTGTTGCTTGACCGCCCATGACACCTGCAAGGGCTACTGGTTTGTCTGCGACAGTGATAACTAAGTCATTCACCTCTAAGTCACGTTCTTCACCATCTAAAGTCACTAATTTTTCACCAGCACGCGCTTCACGCACACGGATGTCAGTCCCTTCAAAGGTATCCAAGTCAAAGGCATGCATAGGTTGACCAAAGTAGAGCAGGATGTAGTTTGTCACGTCCACTACGTTGTTAATAGGACGGATTCCTTCGTTCATGAGAAGGTTTTGCAACCATTGTGGACTTGGTGCAATCGTCACATTATCCAAGATACGAGCTGCATAGTAAGGCGCCTTGTCTGTATCAATGCCCACAGAAAGAACATCTGCTGCAGCTTGGTCAGTTTCTGAAAGAGTAAATTCTTTAAAGTTGACTGCCTTGTCATAGATAGCTGCCACTTCGTGAGCCACTCCACGCATAGAAAGGGCATCTGCACGGTTTGGTGTGATAGACAGTTCGATGATTTCATCATCCAAGTCTAGGTATGAGAAGACTTCCTCACCTGGAACGGCATTTTCTGGCAAAATTTGGATGCCATCTGCGAATTCCTTAGGCACAACTGAGTCAGAAATTCCCAATTCGCCAAGCGAACAGATCATTCCAAGTGACTCTAAACCACGGATTTTTCCTTTTTTGATTTTGTAGTTGTCAGCGATGCGAGCTCCTGGAAGAGCCACCATAACCTTGATACCAGCACGCACATTTGGGGCACCACAGACGATTTGACGGGCTTCTTCTTCGCCAACGTTAACCTGACAAACATGAAGGTGAGTTTCTGGCACATCTTCGCAGGACAAGACCTCACCGACGACAATTTTTGAGAGACCAGCAGCCGGTGATTCGACACCTTCTACCTCGATCCCTGTGGTTGACATTTTTTCAGCCAACTCCTGTGATGGCACATCAATGTCCACCAATTCTTTTAACCATTTATAAGATACAAGCATAATTTAGTTCTCCAGAATGACCATTGCCACACTGGTTCTTTTCCTTTCCTATCATTTCAATAGAAGAATCCTCTTCTTACCTTAATTTCTTTCGCAGTAACCAATCCGTATCTACTTTTTGACCAACCATAAAATGATGTTGGCTAAATTTTTCAAAACCATATCGATTATAAAACGCTTGAGCTTTTGTATTATGCTCCCAAACACCTAACCAAGCCCAAGAAAAACTATTTTTTGTAGCAAGTTCAAGAGCAAATTCAAACAGTTGCTTACCGAATCCAAATCCTTGGAATTTTTGTAGCACATAGAGGCGTTGTATTTCAAAAGCGTCCTCTAATTCTCTCTCAGTCTGAGCACTTCCCCAGTTGACTTTGAGAAAACCAGCTACCTCCTCTTCATGCATAATGAAATAGGTTTCGGATTCTGGATTTTCCAACTCAGTTGACAAAACTCTCAGACTATAAGCCTCTTCAAAGTATTCCTGTAACTGCTCTTCCGTATTATCATGCGCAAATGTTTCACGAAAGGTTTGTTTGGCAATTTTAGCCAACACCTCAACATCTACCATTTCTACTTTTCTAATCATTATTTAAACTGTTCTGAGAAGCGGACATCTCCTTGGTAGAATCCACGGATATCGTTGATTCCATAACGGAGCATAGCTACACGCTCTTGTCCAAGACCAAAGGCAAAGCCAGAGTATACAGTCGCATCGATACCACTCATTTCAAGGACACGTGGGTGAACCATACCGGCCCCCATAATTTCGATCCAACCTGTTTTCTTACATACGTTACAGCCTTCTCCACCACATTTGAAGCAAGAAACATCCACCTCAACAGATGGCTCTGTGAATGGAAAGTAAGATGGACGCAAACGAATTTGACGCTCTTCACCAAACATTTTTTGGACAATCAACTGAAGCGTTCCTTGAAGATCAGCCATAGAGATATTTTTCCCAACTACCAAGCCTTCGATTTGGTGGAATTGATGACTGTGGGTCGCATCGTCCGTATCGCGACGGAAGACACGCCCTGGCGAGATCATCTTCAAAGGACCTTTAGAAAAATCATGGGCATCCATAGCACGCGCCTGAACTGGAGACGTGTGGGTACGGAGCAAGATTTCTTCAGTGATATAGAAAGTATCCTGCATATCACGAGCTGGGTGGTCTTTTGGAAGGTTCATACGTTCAAAGTTATAGTAGTCTTGCTCCACTTCAAAACCATCCACGACTTGATAACCCATACCGATGAAGATATCTTCGATTTCTTCACTGGTTTGTGTCAAAACGTGACGGTGACCAGTCGCAACTGGACGACCTGGAAGCGTCACATCGATACTCTCGCTAGCCAGTTGAGCCGCGACTTTCTTTTCTTCCAAGAGCTTAGCTGTTTCTTCAAAAGCAGCTGTCAAGACATCACGAGCTTCATTGACGTGTTTCCCGATGATTGGACGCATCTCAGCAGAAACATCTTTCATCCCTTTGAGGATTTCAGTGAGTGAACCCTTTTTACCAAGGACAGAGACACGCAAATCTTGCATCTCTTTTTCATTTTCAGCAGTAATCTGCTTCAAGCTAGCCAGCGTTTCTTCGCGAAGCGCTTTTAATTGTTCTTCAATAGTTGACATAATTCCTCCATCAGTCTCTCGTAGATAAAAAGAAAACCACATGCCAAAAACTCCACTCGGAGCGTTGACACGCGGTACCATCCGTTTTCATCTGACAAGTCAGACCTTCATTTCTAAATCCATGCGCAAGTGAATTCACCCAGCTTTCATATAGAGAGCTTGCAGTCACGGCTCTCCTCCCTGATATACTTCCCTTGAGTTACTAGTCTTGCAGATTTCTATTCAATTACTACTTAGTTTATCAGATTTTTACCATTCTTGCAAGACCTATCTTACTTCTGCTTGTTAGCTTATTCTTATCTAAATCAACTATTTATAATTTCTGTAACAAAATTAAATTAATTAATCCCCCTATAAAATAAAGAGGTTTAGAATTTGATGTCTTCCAAACCTCTTTATTTCATATTTAATGAGATGTTGCCTTAACCGTGATAATAGCTAGTCATCAATAAAAAACTATTTGAATAAGGATTCTCCATTTGTTTCAATCACTTCTTTATACCAAGTAAAAGACATTTTCTTATATCGATTTAATGTACCACTTCCATCATCGTTTCGATCAACATAAATGAGACCGTACCTTTTAGAAAGTTGTGCAGTGGACATAGAAACACAGTCAATACATCCCCAAGACGTATAGCCCATAATTTCAACACCATCCTGTAGAGCTTCAGCTACTTGCAATAAATGTTCTTTCATATACTGAATTCTATAATCATCTTGGACGGTTAAGTTATTAAGTTCATCTTTTATTAGTTGATCTTTAGCACCTAATCCATTTTCTACTATAAATAATGGGATTTGATAACGGTCATAATATCTATTTAAAATTATACGTAGTCCAATTGGATCAATTTGCCATCCCCACTCTGAAGACTCTAAATAAGGATTTACTAAACCACCAATAATATTCCCTTCTCCTGAATTATACTGTGTTGGAAGAGCAGATTGAGTCACACTCATGTAATAGCTAAACGATAAAAAATCTACAGTATAATTTTTTAATAACTCTGCATCTTCAGCTGCAAACTCTATGTTAATGTCATTTTCCTTAAAATATCTTTTTGCATAATTCGGATAATAACCTCTAACATGCACATCTGAAAATAGATAATTTAGATTCTCATACTCATGAGTCGCCCATACATCTTTTGGATTTGGAGTCATTGGATAAGCTGGCATAGCTAATACCATACATCCCACCTTAAACTCTGGATTAATCTCACGAGCAATTTTTGTAACCAAACTCGAGGCGACTAATTCATGATGTATAGCTTGATATAATTCTTGTTTCGAAAGATTTTCCTTAGGTATATCTATTCCTCCACTAGTAAACGGTAATTCCAAAACAGAGTTTACTTCGTTAAATGTAAGCCAATATTTAACTTTATCTTTATACCTTTCTAAAACTGTTCTAGCAAATTTTTCATAAAAATGAATCATTCTCCTATCAATCCATCCATGATATTTTCTTGATAAATATAATGGAGTCTCATAGTGTGAAAGAGTTACAAGTGGTTCTATCCCGTGAGCATGTAGTTCATCAAACAATTCATCATAATATTTCAAACCAGCTTCGTTAGGTTCTTCCTCATCTCCTTTTGGAAAAATTCTACTCCATGCAATAGAAGTACGAAAAACATTAAAGCCCATTTCAGAAAACAAGGATATATCTTCCTTATATTTATGATAAAAATCAATACCTAACAGTTTTAAATTATCTTCTGTAGGATTTTCTGTTGCTTCTCCTAATCCACCTTTGGGTAACACATCCTGAACTGATAATCCCTTACCATCTTCATTATATGCTCCCTCTACTTGATTAGCTGCAACAGCTCCACCCCAAAGAAAATCATCTGGAAAAATGGCCATAACTTTCCTCCATTATAATATTACCAGTAATTCCTTAGAATGCTCGATTGTCTGATTATTAGGTAATACTAATACATCTAGAAAATCGTTGGTATTCGTTACAATTACTGGTGTAACTGTTTCGTAGCCTTTACTCTTGATTAAATTTAAGTCCATTTCAAAAATCAACTGATTTTTGAAAACTCTGTCTCCTTCTTCTACATGACTAATAAAACCTTGACCTTTTAGCTCAACAGTATCTAATCCAATATGAATTAGTAACTCAACACCCTCATCACTCTTCAATCCAATTGCGTGCTTAGTCGGAAAAATATTTGTAATTTTCCCATCAAATGGTGCATAAACCTTACCTTCACTTGGGATAATCGCTACTCCGTCTCCAATTAGTTTATCTGAAAAGGTTTTATCCTGGACATCGCTTAACGGAATGATTTCTCCTGATATAGGAGAAAATATCATTTTTTTATTTGAAACTCCAGCTTCAACTTCTAAATTACTAGAACTCTCTTCTTCATCGATTCCAAATATATAAGCTAATACAAAGGTAATAACAACCGAAATGACCGCCACAATTAAAGCATTTACAATATTTGATGGTGCATCAGAATAAATAAATTGAGGCAACGCTATCAAAGATGGGACAGCAAATAGATACGCTTTAACACTAGTAAGACCTGCAAATAATCCCGCTAATCCACCACCAATCATAGCTGCATAAAGCGGTTTTTTATATTTTAAAGTCACACCATATAATGCAGGTTCGGTAATTCCTGCAAGTAAGGCTGAGAAACCTGCTGCAAAAGCAATTTGTTTTGTATTATTATTTTTACTCTTTAATGCAACAGCCATCGAAGCAGCCCCTTGAGCTAAGTTTGACCCTAACATTGCTGGAAGAATTAATACGTCTGGAGTAGCAATAGATGCCGCCAAAAAAATAGGTGCAAAAGCCCAATGCATTCCAGTCATAACAATAAATGGCATAATAGCACCAAGAATAGCTAATGTAAGCCATCCAGCTACACCATACATTTGCCCAACTAGATTTGATAATCCTTCACCAACAATTACTCCAATAGGTCCGACTACAACTAAGGCAATAAAGCTTGATACTAATAATACTAGCGTAGGTTGCAAAAAACTCTTAGTAACAGCTGGTGTTAATTTAGCAATCATTTTTTCAATATATTTCATCAACCAAACCATAATAAGAATTGGAATGACTGATGAACCATAACTAGCTGGTGTCACAGGTGCACCAAATAAACTAAGAGGATTCCCTGATTGCACCATTTGAACAAAATTTGGATGGAGAAGTACACCTGCTACAGACATAGCTAATGTAGATGTTACTTTTAATTTTTGTGATGCAGAATAAGCTAATAACAGCGGTAAGAAATAATATGGAGCATCCCCAAAAAATGTCAAAAAAGCAATAGTCTGAGAATCTGATTGCAATATACCAAGCATTGGTAAAATGATTACCAAGACTTTCAACATACCTCCCCCTAACATTGCTGGAATGATTGGAGTCATGGAACCAGCGATATATTCAATGATTCTTTCTAAAATATTCCCTTTGTGCCCTTGATCAACTGAATCTGTTTCAAAATTGCCAAGTTTAATGAATTCTTTATAATAATTGGCTACATCATTACCAAGTATAATTTGATATTGCCCATTCTTTTTCATAATACCTATTACACCTGGTATCTTCTTCACATCATCATCATTGACTAAATTTTCATCTTTTAATTCTAATCTTAAACGTGTTACACAATGGGTAACTCTATTGACATTTTTTTCGCCTCCAATTACATCGAGGATTTTTTGTACCGTATCTTTATAACTCATGGTATTCTCCTATTCTATTAATCTAAATTTTTTGTTAAGCGACGAATATGAGCCATCAAATAAACTAATTCACTAGAAGTCAGCAAATAATTGTACTCAGTTTGTATAAACATTGCCACCTGTTTACCACATTCATATTCCCTAGGATATTTATTTTTCATTAATGCTAACAAGTCTTCATCATCATCGTCACAATAAGTTGTATTTTCAACCAAACGATGGGCAAATAATTTTATATGAGTTATGAATCTATAATAATCAATAGAATCTTGGTTAAACTCAGTACAATAGAAATCTTGAATGATTTTCTCAATTCCCATAATTATTTCAGTGATTTTATACGACTCTTGAAAATTATTTTCTAAATTAGCATTAACAAAATGTAGCGCTATGAATGCAGCTTCGTCAATTGGAAGTTCAATACCTAACTCTTTTTTTATTATTTGTAAAGCCCTTTTCCCAAGCTCAAATTCTTCTTTATAATATTTCGAGATTTCCCAACGTAGGGGATTCGAAATAATAACTCCTTCTTTATAACGTTCTATACTCGAAGAAATATGATCCGTTAGATTTATATAGATAATCTCATCAAAATTATTACCCAATGTTATTTTACCGAGATTAATTATTTTTTCGGTGATGTACACCAACTCCAAAGGAACGTTAATAAACATCTCTGTAAAACGGGTCATATTATCTCTATTTTTGAGAAAAAAACTTTTCTCAATATCAATTGGATTTACTTTATCTCCAATTTTTCTTCCAAAAGCTATTCCCCTTCCAAAAAGAAGAATATCGATATCTTTTTTACTTTGCGCAATTACAGCATTGTGGTTTAGTATTCGTTTTATGATCATAAAATTTCCCTTTTAAAATAAAAGGAACCTACTTAAAAACATCAAGAAACTTCTTCCGATGTGATTAAATAGGTTCCTGCTCACTTGTATTAGTGATAACATCCTTTTATTTCAATTTTTAATGGTGACATGAAGCTTAAATAATTAATAACTCTGCAACCATTTTCATTTTAAGATATTTCAATCTATTTGTCAAGTACTTGTAGAAATTTTTTTATTTTGCTAACTTCTCAAAGTAA
>NZ_VMMZ01000069.1:0-15925 GCF_013277475.1 Streptococcus sp. k-628 | reverse complement strand
ATACTCTTCGAAAATCTCTTCAAACCACGTCAGCTTTATCTGCAACCTCAAAGCTGTGCTTTGAGCAACCTGCGGCTAGCTTCCTAGTTTGCTTTTTGATTTTCATTGAGTATAAAAACCTTCTCATAAGCTTTTCTTGTTTTAAAGAAAAAATCACTCCTTCATTTGACTCTCTGCATCGGCCACAACTTGCTCTAAACTGGTCTGACCAAGTTCAGCCTCCATAGCCAGCTGGATTCTCTCCAATTTTTGATCCAAAACATCATGAATATGAGCTCCGACTGGGCAATTTGGATTTGGATTGTCATGAAAACTGAAGAGTTGACCAGTCTTTCCAAGACACTCAACCGCTTGATAAACATCTAATAGACTAATGTCCTTGAGATCCTTGACAATCTCTGTTCCCCCTGTTCCACGCGCTACTGAAATCAGCTCTGCTTTCTTCAACTGGGACAAAGTTTTTCTGATAATGACAGGATTGACCCCGACACTAGCAGCCAGAAAATCACTGGTCACCTTGCTTTCCTTCCCCTCGAGGGCAATGATTATCAGCATATGAGTCGCAATGGTAAATCTACTTGGAATTTGCATCCTCTTCTCCTTTTTACGAGGCTCCCCTGCCTCTACTCTTCTTTTTCTTTTATTATACCCTTTTAAGTTGTAATGTCAATCGTTACCACTTTTCAACCAAGCATCTAATTCCCTATCATAACCCTCTTTCTGGGCCAATTTACTCAGAAATTCCTGATTGTGAGTATGATGGATCCCATTGACCAGACTTTCATAATAAACCTCAAAATAGGGAAGTTTCAGATCTTTAGCCAGCTGCAATTCAGCTGCCACATCGTAGTCTACCCGTCGGAAGTCCATATCTACCAAGCCCTTGTCATCAAACTCCAAAATCATGTACTGGGCTCGCAAGTCCTTCCGCAGCTGAGCGTCTAAAAAGAAAGGTTGCCCAATCGAACCCGGATTGACAATCAATTGCCCACCAGTTCCGTAACGAAGTAACTGCTGGTGAATATGACCATAAACAGCTATATCACAAGGAGGATTGGTCACCAAGCGGTCAAAATCCTCTTGCGCTCCAGTATGAATCAACTCTCGTCCCCAGTTCTTATCAGGCAAATGGTGACTAATTCCCACCGTCAAATCCCCAAACTGACGATGAAGCTGGAGAGGTTGATTGTGGAGCAGTTCAATTTCTTCTAGGGAAATTTCCTCTAAAACATACTGGCACTGGCGCAAGAGATAGCGTTGGCTGGGACGAGTACTATCCAATTCCCTGCGGACACCATGCCAAAGACTGTCTTCCCAGTTTCCCAAAACTCTAGCTGTAATCGGTAGTTGAGCCAACAAGTCCAAAATCCTTCTACGCCCTGTCCCTGGCATGAGAATATCTCCCAAAAGCCAGTATTCATCCACTCCTAGCTGCCGAGCATCTGCCAAAACAGCCTCCAAGGCGGTGGTATTTCCATGAATATCTGAAAGAAGAGCTATTTTCGTCATATCCATCTCCTCGTTTTTTCTCTTGCAATAAGTATAACATAAAAAGTCACAGCTAGAGAAATCTAGCTTTTTTTGATATACTAGATAAAGATATTAGACAAGAGGAAGCGAATGACCCCGAATAAAGAAGACTATCTAAAATGTATTTATGAAATTGGCATAGACCTGCATAAAATCACCAACAAGGAAATTGCGGCCCGCATGCAAGTCTCTCCCCCTGCTGTAACTGAAATGATTAAACGGATGAAAAGTGAAAATCTCATCCTAAAGGACAAGGAATGTGGCTATCTACTGACTGACCTTGGACTTAAACTGGTCTCTGAACTCTACCGTAAACACCGCTTGATTGAAGTTTTTCTAGTTCATCATTTAGACTATACGAGTGACCAGATTCATGAGGAAGCTGAGGTCTTGGAGCATACTGTCTCTGACCTTTTCGTGGAAAGACTGGATAAATTGCTAGGTTTCCCTAAAACCTGCCCCCACGGAGGAACCATTCCTGCCAAGGGAGAACTCCTAGTTGAAATCAATAACCTGCCACTAGCTGACATCAAGGAAGCTGGCTCCTATCGCCTAACTCGGGTGCACGATAGTTTTGACATTCTCAGTTATCTGGACAAGCACTCACTTCACATCGGTGATCCGCTCCAAGTCAAGCAGTTTGATGGCTTCAGCAACACCTTCACTATCCTTAGTAAAGATGAGGATTTACAAGTAGGTATGGACATTGCCAAACAACTCTACGTCGAGAAAATCGACTAATTTCTCAAGTCCCCTACTAACCCTGAAAGTTTTATTTTCAGGGTTTTCTTATCTATTTTTTATATCAAAAAAGATAGCAAACGCTTTCACACTCCAACTAAATATTGTATAATAATTATAGAAAACATTACGTCACTAACATAAAAAAAAGGAGGGCTTATCATGAAAAAAATCATCTCCATCAAAACCATTCAACTTCTTGTCATTGATGGAATCATGCTGGCATTTTTGACATTTAAAGAGGGGCTTACTTGGGATTGGATTTTGATTTACAGTGGTTGGCTCATTTTCTTTCATCCTGTGCTATTGACCTATCTGTCCAACCAGCTTTGTGACTACTTTAGTCAACTCTATTCCCAGATTAGACCGAGATTCTGGCGTTTTTCCTTGCAAATCCTCCTATGGGATAGTCTAATGATTCTCTCCTTGATATTTTTAAGTCGCATCCCACTTTTCCTTCAGGGTACCCTCCTCATCCTAGGACATTTCATCCCCTCCTATCGCATAAGCCAAAGTCTGAAAAGAGACTTCCCCAAGGCCTATCAGAAACAGATTTCATTTTGGAGTATTTTATGATAGATGAGAAAGACCAAGCCCAGCCGGCTTGGTTTTTCTCATCTATTTTTAGTATCTAGGATAATGCTGACTGGTCCGTCATTGACCAACTCAACTTGCATATCCGCTCCAAAGATAGCTGTCTGAACGGGCACTTCTTGCTCTAATTTTTGATTGAAAGCATCATAGAAATCTGATGCCATATCAGGCTTGGCTGCGCCTGTGAAGGCTGGACGATTGCCTTTCTTGGTATCCGCAAAGAGGGTAAACTGAGAAATAGAGAGGATTTCTCCTTCAATATCTTTGACAGACAGGTTCATCTTGCCTTCTGCGTCTGAAAAAATCCGCATGTTGACAAGCTTTCTCACAGCATAGTCCAAATCTTCCTCTTGATCCTCTGGTCCAACACCAACCAGCAATAGGAGCCCCTGATTGATTTTTCCCTGAACCTGACCTTTAATGCTCACTTGGGCTTTTTTAACCCGTTGGATAATGATTTTCATAATAGCCTTTCTAGTAAGAGCTAGGACAACTAGCCGTTGGTTCGTTTGACAGAGTAAACTTCTGGCACACTCTTAATCTTGTCCACGACCGTGGTCAGTGTAGAGAGGTTGGTAATGCCAAAGGACACATGGATATTAGCAAATTTCATATCCTTAGTTGGTTGAGCGTTGACTGTTGAGATATTCTTAGTTGTGTTTGAGAGAACTTGCAGGACATCGTTCAAGAGTCCTGTACGGTTGAGGCCATAAATATCGATATGGGCCATATACTCCTTATTTGAGTTTGAATACTGGTCTTCCCATTCCACATCAAGGAGACGTTGCTCGTAGTTTTCTTGGGCACGCAGGTTCATACAGTCCACACGGTGAATAGCTACACCACGACCCTTGGTAATGTAGCCGACAATATCGTCACCAGGAACAGGATTACAACACTTGGCAATCCGCACTAGAAGACCTGAGGCACCTTCAATAACCACACCACCCTCATGCTTGACCTTGAGGGTTTCTTTGTTTTCAACCTTGACCTCGCCACCTTTGACAAGTTCTTCTGCCTCCGCCTTAGCCTTGGCACGTTCTTCCTCACGGCGTTCCTTCTCAGTCAGACGGTTAAAGACGGTAATGGCACCGATTTCTCCAAAACCAATAGCCGCAAAGAGGGATTCTTCTGTCTTGTAGCTGGTCTTTTGTAGAACTTGGTCCATGTGGCGCTTGTCCATAAATTTATTGGCTACATAGCCATTTTCTTGGAACTGAGCCATCAACATTTCACGACCCTTATTGACAGACAATTCCTTATCTTGGTTTTTAAAGAACTGACGAATCTTGTTGCGCGCCTTGCTGGTCTTGACCATGTTGAGCCAGTCACGGCTAGGTCCAAAGGAGTTGGGGTTGGTGACAATTTCAACCTGATCCCCTGTCTTGAGCTTGGTTGTCAGTGGAACCATGCGACCATTGACCTTGGCACCCGTCGCTTTTTCTCCGACTTTTGTATGGATTTCATAGGCAAAGTCAATCGGTCCTGAATCTTTGGGAAGTGAACGGACAGCTCCATCTGGGGTAAAGACGTAAATCTCCTCAGCCAGATAGTTTTCCTTAACAGAGTCCACAAATTCCTTGGCATCATCAGCCTGGTCTTGAAGCTCCATCATCTCCTTGATCCAGTTCATCCCAATAGCAGACTCCTTGCTGTTAACCTGCCCCTTAACGCCTTTCTTATAAGCCCAGTGAGCCGCAACCCCGTACTCAGCCACCTCGTGCATGGCTTTAGTTCGAATCTGGAATTCGATCGGCCCTTTTGGTCCATAAACTGTCGTATGGATAGACTGGTAACCATTGGCCTTGCGGTTGGCGATATAGTCTTTGAAACGACCAGGCATGGGTTTCCAAAGTTCATGCACGTAACCAAGCATGGCATAAACATCACTTTGGGTATCTAAAATACAGCGAATAGCAATCAGGTCATAGATTTCCTCAAAGCGTTTTCTCTTATCCTGCATTTTGCGGAAAATCGAGTAAATATGCTTGGGACGACCGTAAATCTTCCCTTTTAGGTGACGATCTGTCGTATAGTCTTCTAGTTTCGTAACTACCTCATCCACCAAGGCTTCACGCTCTCTGCGCTTTTCCTTCATCATATGGGTAATCTTGTAGAACTCCGTAGGATTGAGATAACGGAAAGACAGGTCTTCCAATTCCCATTTGACGCTGGAAATCCCCAAACGATGGGCAAGTGGAGCATAGATTTCCATGGTTTCTTTGGAAATACGCTCCTGCTTGTCTTTTCGAAGGTGTTTAAGCGTCCGCATATTGTGCAAGCGGTCAGACAGTTTGACCAAGATAACACGGATGTCCTCAGACATGGCCATGAGCATCTTGCGATGGTTTTCAGCCAACTGCTCCTCGTGAGACTTGTACTTAACTTTACCGAGCTTGGTAACTCCGTCAACAATCACCCGCACATCAGGACCAAACTCTCTTTCCAAATCGTCCAAGGTCGCATCAGTATCTTCCACCACATCATGCAAGAAACCACAAGCTACTGTTACAGCATCCAGCTTGAGCTTGGCTAAAATACCTGCCACTTGGATAGGGTGAATAATGTAAGGTTCGCCTGATTTGCGATACTGGCCACTATGGCATTCCACCGCATAGACCAAGGCCTTATAGACAAAATGGACATCCTCTTCCGTCAAATATTCTTTGGTTAAGGCGACAACTTCTTCGCCTGTTAAATTCACTTCTTTTGGCATCTCTACTCTCCAATTCTTCCTACCATTTTATCACTTTTTTAAGAATATGAAAACTAGATTGGAACAGAATAAGAAAAAAATAATTCAGAATTGCTTGATAATTCTGAATTATTAGTCTATAATATATTAAGAAGTTAGATTTTAAACTTAGGTGATAGAAGGAGAGATAGAAGAACGGAAACCATATTGTAACCCAAAGACTTTCTGACTTCCCCAATTCCATTGAAGATACGAAAGATAAACGGTGGAACTCGTGCCACATACACTGGTACCTTGATTGGATTTTGGAATTAAAAATCCTCAAGATACTTTCTTTTATCCTTTAGTTTATAAGGAGAACACCTATGAAAAAAACTGCTATTTCTATCTTTGCTCTCCTAGTGTTAGGAGTTAGCTGCCTGTTTCTATTCAGCCAGCAAAGCTATAAAAAAACAGTCGTTCAATACTATGCTAACGACCAGAACCTGCCCAATAGGATAACTTATAGTGAATATAGCGATAAACGAGAAGCCAACTACGGTGGCACTCTAAACATCACATCTATCAAACAAGCTAATGACGGAGTTTATGCAACCTATGAAGGGCAATTGACACCTCTCCAATAGTGATAAATTGATAACCAGCCTGTCTTCATCTAGTCATGCTGGTTTTTAAGTTCATTTTAAATCCTTACCTATTCTCCCCAACTGTGCTATACTTAATTTAGTACATTCTTTGAGATTGGAGCTAATATGAAAATCCATAAAACCGTGAATCCTGTTGCCTATGAAAACACCTATTACCTAGAAGGTGAAAAGCACCTCATCGTCGTCGATCCTGGCAGCCATTGGGACGCTATTCGTCAGACAATAGAGAAGATCAACAAACCGATCTGTGCCATTCTATTGACCCACGCCCATTATGACCATATCATGAGTCTGGACCTAGTTCGCGAGACTTTTGGTAATCCTCCAGTCTATATCGCAGAGAGTGAAGCCAACTGGCTCTATACTCCTGTCAATAATCTCTCTGGGCTTCCCCGCCACGATGATATGGCGGATGTGGTCGCAAAACCTGCTGAACACACTTTTGTCTTTCATGAAGAATACCAACTAGAGGAATTTCGTTTCACCGTCTTGCCTACACCAGGTCACTCTATCGGCGGCGTTTCTATCGTCTTTCCTGAGGCTCACCTAGTCTTGACAGGAGATGCTTTGTTCCGTGAAACTATCGGGCGGACCGACCTTCCAACTGGTAGTACGGAGCAACTTCTCCATAGTATCAAAACCCAACTTTTCACCCTACCAAACTACGACGTCTATCCAGGACATGGTCCAGCTACTACTATAGCTCACGAAAAAACTTTCAATCCTTTTTTCTAGTAAAATGATGACAATGTCTATCGCATTTTAAGTACACTATCCAGCAAATCTTTCTATTACAAAAGGCATCCAGCCAAGGTTTTCACACCTGATTGGATGCCTTTTTTCTGATGACTAGATTTTTTGCATTACCAAATAATCACGCGCTCTTCTGGTGAACGCCACATACCGTCTCCTTCTTTGACATCATAGGTTGTAAAGAAATCATCGAAGTTTGGTACTTGTACATTGACACGGAGTTTGGCTGGTGCGTGCACATCGACGCTAGCCAAAAGTTTCATAAATTCTGGACGACCTTTCATGCGCCAGATGCGACCGAAGT
The DNA here is from genome assembly GCF_013277475.1 of Streptococcus sp. k-628. Taxonomy (NCBI): domain Bacteria; kingdom Bacillati; phylum Bacillota; class Bacilli; order Lactobacillales; family Streptococcaceae; genus Streptococcus; species Streptococcus sp. k-628. The sequence continues at coordinate 8,661 of NZ_VMMZ01000069.1, read as the reverse complement.
TGTAGAAGAATTCTTCTGCTGAGAAGTCTGGTTCTCTCTTAGCTGCTTCAAGCGCTGCAGCGATTCCTCCCAAGTCAGCCACGTTTTCTGATACAGTCAATTTACCGTTGATGGTTGCTCCATAAGAATCTTGTCCATCAAATTGGTCAATAACTTTTTGTGTTTTCTCCTTGAAGGCAGCATAGTCATTCTCTGTCCACCAATCCTTGAGGCTACCATTTTCATCGAAGGAAGCTCCGTTGGTATCAAAGGCGTGAGAAATTTCATGGGCAATAACCGCCCCGATACCCCCGTAGTTAGCAGAAGATGACTGATGCAAATCATAGAAAGGTGCTTGTAAAATAGCCGCTGGAAAGACAATCAGGTTCTTCTGTGGATTGTAGTAGGCATTGACCATATGAGCAGGCATGCCCCATTCCTTGTAGTCTACAGGCTGGTTCCACTTGCTCCAACTGTGCTTGATTTCTACACGCGCAAAGGCTAGAGCATTGTCAAAAAGACTAGCAGTCTCATCCACTACCTTGTCCTTATAGCGTTCTGGCAATTCTTCTGGATAACCGATATAAGGCTTGATAACATTGAGTTTGACGATGGCCTTGTCACGAGTTTCAGGAGTCAGCCAGTCATTTTTAGCCAAGCGTTCCTTATAAACATCAATCATAGTTGCCACTTTTTTCTCCACGTCTGCCTTAGCCTCTGGGGAGAATTTTTCATGGGCATACCAGAGACCCAAGGCTTGTTTGAAAGGACCTTGTGCTAGCTGGTAGGCTGCCTTGACCTTGTCTTTGGCTTCTGGAACTCCTGAAAGCGCACGGCTATAGGCACCTGACAAGACACGAATTTCTTCTGTTAAATAACTGGTTGAGAGATTCACAACACTTAAAATTAAGGTTGCCTTGAGGAGAGGCCATGCCTCTTCACTATAGAATTGATCTGCTGCTTGCCAGAAGCGTTCCTCGTCTACGATAACCTTGTCTGGCACTTGTCCAAGAACCGCTTGGAAGAAGTCATCTAAAGGTAGGGCAGGCGCAAATTTCTTGAAATCTTCATAAGCATATGGATGGTAGAGTTTAGCATATTCTGAACTTTCTTCATTAGAAAGTACCACTGCTGCAACTCGGCGGTCCAATTCTAGTCTTTTCTCTAGCAAGTCTTCAATTTCTTCATCAGAGAAATCATAAGCCTTGAGAAGATTTACGCTGCTTTCTTTCCAAAGAGTCAAAAGCTCTTCACGCTGAGGATGGTCTTCTGCATAGTAGGTCGTGTCTGGCAGGATCGTGCTTGGAGCGCTAGCCCATAGAACATTGATTCTAGCATCCATAAAGTCTGGCGATACACCAAAAGGAAGGAAATTAGGTTTTCCTGCAAGCTCAAACTCTGCTAGTTTAGCTGTAAAATCCGCAAAAGTCGCCAACTCTTGGAATTCTTTAAGGAGTGGTAAGACAGGTGTGATACCGTCGGCTTCTCTCTTGTCAAAATCACGAACTAGGTGGTGGTATTTGACAAAGTTTGCCAAGATAGCATCCTTAGGCACCTCTTCACCTGCCAACCACTTGTCTGTTGTCGCCAACATCAAGTCTTCAATTTCCTGGTCTAAATCAACAAAACCTCCCGTTTGAGACTTATCTGCTGGAATTTCAGCTGTCTGTTGCCATTCTCCATTGATTGCATCATAAAAATCATCTTGATAACGTGTCATCTTGTTCTCGCTTTCATTTGTACTTGTTTTTAGCTTAACAAAAATTACCTAGGAATGCAATTAAAAATGAACGGATGTTTCCCATTGTTTTTCAGTTATTATTTTAATTTTTTCAAAAATTAACTTGACTTAATTTTTTTTTTAATGTATATTAAGAGACAGGAGGAATACAAGTTTATGATACGTATCGAAAACCTCAGTGTCTCCTACAAAGAAACGTTGGCACTTAAGGATATTTCACTAGCGCTCCACGGACCAACAATTACCGGTATCATTGGTCCAAACGGCGCTGGGAAATCAACACTATTAAAAGGTATGCTGGGAATTATCCCACATCAAGGTCAGGCATTTCTCGATGACAAGGAAGTTAAAAAATCCTTACACCGAATCGCCTATGTCGAACAAAAAATCAATATCGACTACAACTTTCCCATCAAGGTCAAGGAATGTGTCTCGTTAGGACTCTTTCCCTCTATCCCTCTCTTTCGAAGTTTAAAGGCTAAACATTGGAAGAAAGTGCAAGAAGCCCTTGAAATCGTCGGCCTAGCTGACTACGCTGAACGGCAAATCAGTCAACTGTCTGGAGGTCAGTTCCAGCGGGTCTTGATTGCCAGATGTTTGGTACAGGAAGCCGACTATATCCTCTTGGATGAACCCTTTGTTGGGATTGACTCTGTCAGTGAGGAAATCATCATGAATACGCTGAGAGATCTGAAAAAAGCTGGGAAGACGGTTCTCATCGTCCACCACGACCTCAGCAAGGTTCCCCACTACTTCGATCAAGTCTTGCTTGTCAATCGAGAAGTGATTGCCTTTGGTCCAACCAAAGAAACCTTTACCGAAGCCAATCTCAAAGAAGCTTACGGTAATCGACTCTTTTTCAATGGAGGTGACCTATGATTGCAGAATTTATCGATGGATTGCAAAAATTCCATTTCCTACAAAATGCCTTGATAACAGCTATTGTCGTCGGGGTCGTAGCTGGAGCTGTGGGATGTTTCATCATTCTACGCGGGATGTCACTCATGGGAGATGCCATTTCTCATGCTGTCTTACCAGGTGTAGCCCTCTCCTTTATCTTAGGCCTTGACTTCTTTATCGGAGCCATTGTCTTTGGACTGCTAGCTGCCATCATCATTACCTACATCAAGGGAAACTCGATTATCAAAAGCGATACCGCCATCGGCATTACCTTTTCTTCTTTCTTAGCCCTCGGTATCATCTTGATTAGTGTCGCTAAAAGTTCAACTGACCTTTTCCATATCCTTTTTGGTAATATCCTGGCCGTCCAAGATACGGATATGTTTATTACTATGGGTGTGGGAGCAGTCATTCTCTTGTTAATCTGGATTTTCTTCAAGCAACTCTTGATAACATCCTTTGATGAACTCTTGGCTAAAGCCATGGGAATGCCTGTCAATTTCTATCACTACCTTCTCATGGTACTCTTGACTCTCGTGTCTGTGACAGCCATGCAAAGTGTCGGAACTATCCTGATTGTAGCCATGCTGATTACCCCAGCTGCAACTGCTTATCTGTATGCTAATAGCCTGAAAAGTATGATTTTCCTTTCCTCAACCTTTGGAGCTACTGCTTCAGTTTTGGGACTCTTTATTGGCTATAGTTTTAATGTTGCGGCAGGTTCTAGTATCGTGCTTACAGCCGCTAGTTTCTTTCTCATTAGCTTCTTTATCGCTCCAAAACAACGATATTTGAAACTAAAAAATAAACATTTGTTAAAATAAGGGGTAAAGCCCCAATAAATTGGAGGATCTAATGAAAAAATTAGGTACATTACTCGTTCTCTTTCTTTCCGTTATTGCTCTTGTAGCATGTGCTAGTGGAAAAAAAGAGGCAGCTTCTGGTCAAAAACTAAAAGTTGTTGCTACAAACTCAATCATCGCTGATATTACTAAAAATATTGCTGGTGACAAGATTGATCTTCACAGTATCGTTCCGATTGGACAAGACCCACACGAATACGAACCACTTCCTGAAGATGTTAAGAAAACTTCTGAGGCAGACCTCATTTTCTATAACGGTATCAACCTTGAAACAGGTGGTAATGCTTGGTTCACCAAATTGGTAGAAAATGCTAAGAAAACTGAAAACAAAGACTACTTTGCAGTCAGTGAAGGCGTTGAAGTCATCTACCTTGAAGGAAAAAATGAAAAAGGTAAAGAAGACCCACACGCTTGGCTCAACCTTGAAAATGGGATTATCTTTGCTAAAAATATCGCTAAACAATTGAGCGCAAAAGACCCTAACAACAAAGAATTCTATGAAAAAAATCTCAAAGAATATACTGATAAGTTAGACAAACTTGATAAAGAAAGTAAGGATAAATTTAATAACATCCCTGCTGAAAAGAAACTCATTGTAACTAGCGAAGGAGCATTCAAATACTTCTCTAAAGCCTATGGGGTCCCAAGTGCTTACATCTGGGAAATCAATACTGAAGAAGAAGGAACACCTGAACAAATCAAGACCTTGGTTGAAAAACTTCGCCAAACAAAAGTTCCATCACTCTTTGTAGAATCAAGTGTGGATGACCGTCCAATGAAAACTGTTTCTCAAGACACAAACATCCCAATCTACGCACAAATCTTTACTGACTCTATCGCAGAACAAGGTAAAGAAGGCGACAGCTACTACAGCATGATGAAATACAACCTTGACAAGATTGCTGAAGGATTGGCAAAATAAACCTCTGAAAAACGTCATTCTCACATGAGCTGGCGTTTTTTCTATGCACACATTTCCGGTCAAATCATTGGAAAATTCCGGCTGTTTCAGCTAAAATGGAAGAAAAAAGATTGGAGTATCCTATGGTAACTTTTCTCGGAAATCCTGTGAGCTTTACAGGTAAACAACTACAAGTCGGCGACAAGGCGCTTGATTTTTCTCTCACTACAACAGACCTTTCTAAAAAATCTCTGGCTGATTTTGATGGAAAGAAAAAAGTCTTGAGTGTCGTGCCTTCTATCGATACAGGCATCTGCTCAACTCAAACACGTCGTTTTAATGAAGAATTGGCTGGACTGGACAACACGGTCGTCTTGACTGTTTCCATGGACCTACCATTTGCCCAAAAACGTTGGTGTGGTGCTGAAGGTATTGAAAATGCCATCATGCTCTCAGACTATTTCGACCATTCCTTTGGACGTGATTACGCCCTCTTAATCAATGAGTGGCACCTATTGGCACGCGCGGTCTTTGTCCTCGATACTGACAATACGATTCGCTACGTTGAATACGTGGACAATATCAACTCTGAACCAAACTTCGAAGCCGCAATTGCAGCTGCTAAAGCCCTATAGAAAAAATCCTCTGTCACAAAGAGTTTTCTGCTCTTTGAAACGGAGGATTTTTGTTTACGAGTAAATATCAATTCAATCAGCTAAAAACAACTACCTTACTCTACAGATTTCAAGGCTTCAAGCATATCAACCTTTCTCAGATGATAATTGACAAAGAAACCAAGCAAGGTCAAAATGATACTTACTGCTGCCACTGGGATTACATAGACTTCCCAACCTACCTGCGGATAAAAGAGAATAGTCGCAGGCGAAATCATTTGAATCAAAAATTGGTGTAAATAGAAACCAGATACCAAACCAAGTACGATTCCCACAAGGGACAGCACAATCGTCTCACGGTAAATGTAGAGTGTGACTTCATTGTTATGAAAACCGAGAACCTTGATAGTGGAGAGTTCGCGGATTCTCTCAGCTACGTTGATATTGGTCAAATTGTAGAGGATAACAATAGACAACAGAACCGATACGATGACCAATATGGTCATGGTCTGATTGAGTGAACTTGCGACCGAGTCAAAGAGTCGAATGGCTGAAGCATTTTGGACAACGCTGGACACCGCAGATTGATTCATAAGCAAACCTGCCTGCCTTTCGATACTAGTAGCACTGGTATCCCTTAGCGATACCAAATAAGTGTTGGCTTGGGGTAGCTGTCCGTAAAGTTGCTCATAGCTTGCCTGACTCATATAAATAAAGTGACCAACGTAGTTCTCAGTAATAGCAGCGACCTTTAGCTCCTTACCTTCAATTTCTAGAGTCTGCCCAACCTTGACACCTGCCAGCTGGGCGAGTTTAGCTGTAATAACGACGCCATCTTTTAATGTCAGGTCCTGCTGATGGTCTTGCAGATGAATAAAGGGAGTCAAATCTTCCTTCTCTGTCATCATAAGGGTAATAGTCTGAAGACCAGCCTTGCCTTTGAAATCCTTGTCTAGCGTTTTAGAATAAATTTTCTGGTAGGCTTGTATCTCCTGCCCTTTCAACACTCCTTCTAGCTCTGCCTTATCCTGATTGGTCGCACTAGGATTTTCAGAGACAATCATCTGATACTGTTGGATTTGTTGAAACTGTCTAAACGGAACTCCTGCTACAGAGGATTGGATTCCCAAGCCTGCAAAGAGCAGAGCAACTGAACCTGCCACACCAAAGATTGTCATCAACATCCGCTGCTTATAACGGAAGATATTTCGGGCTGTTACCTTATGAGTAAAACTGAGACGGCGCCAGATAAAACCGATGCGCTCTAGTAAGATTTTAGCTCCTTTGACAGGAGGTTTAGGCAGTAAAAGCTGGGCTGCTTCGTCATGAAGTTCCCTACGAGCTACCAAGTAGGCTGGTAACACACTTGCCAACCAACTCAAACCAAGAGCTAATAAACTATAAGCCCAATAGAACTGAATCTGGGTTTCTCCCACCACCATGCCTTTTGTAATGACACTTGAAATTACACCGGCTAGTAAATAATGTCCAAGTATACTACCTAGAGCTGTTCCTACAGTCCCAGCTACTAGACCGTAGAGGAGAAATTTAGCGATAATATCCTTACTGCGATAACCCAAGGCCTTAAAAATCCCTGCATGTGTTCGCTCTTCATCCACAAAACGAGTCATGGTTGTGAAGGTCACCATAGCTGCAACAGCATAAAGCACCACAGGAAAGATATTGCCCACTGCCCGAATACTGGATGAAGCATTACTATACATGAGGTAGCCTTGACCGCCAGGCATGGTCTGACGATTATAGACTTGATACTTGGGCTCCGCCAAATCATCCAAGACTTGCTGATGTTTTTCTAATTTTTCCTTTTCTTGGGCTAAATTTTGTTCAGCCTGCTTTAGTTTGTCTTCTTCCTTGCTCAATTCCTGCTTGGCTTGAGTAAGTTGGGCACTAGCCTGCTCTCTCTGGGCTTGAGGAAGCAAGGCTAGTTGACTTTCTTGAGCCAGTATACGAGCTTGAGCAGCTGCTAAACGACGCTTGCCTTCCTGCAAATTAGTCTCAGCCTTGTCAAGGGCCTCTTGGCCCTTGTCTAAAGACTCTTGTCCTTCTTTTTTCAAGAGTTGCAGACGTGCCTCGCCATTATCTGTCAAAGCTTGTTCTAGATTTTCCTGATGTTGCTTGGATTTTTCTTCATAAGCTGATGAAAAAGCATTTAAGCCTGCTAAATCTTGATATTTCAAACGAGCTATATTGTAGACTTTCTGATCAAACTGACTAGGTAAAATCACCCCATAGGCTGTCAGAGTCCCACTTCCACTTCCTGCGTAGCCCATATCTCGCTGGGAGAGGATTTCAGCCGAATCCACAAAACCAGTAATGGTATAAGTATGGTCTTTTAAAGGGGAATGACCGCCTTCTTTTTCTTTAAAGCTAATCTCCTGTCCCACGCTATATTGACTCTGCAGATGACTGGCCAAAGCGATTTCCTTGTCTGACTGAGGAAGTCGTCCCTCTCTTAGCTGAAAGGTTGAAATTCGCTCTGGTTTGGAGTACAGCCGAATGGCATCCTGACCATTATCCATAGTCACATCTGTCAAATAGCCAAACTCAACCTCTGCGCCCTGAGTCTGTTCTAATTCTTCTTGATCTGTTTGATTCAAGCCATAGTTAGACATGACTGCCAAATCCAAGGTTTTAGCAGTTCTTAAATAAGCATTAGCGGTCGCCTCCATGTTGGGACTGGTTACTTTGAGTCCTACTAGGGCTAAAGATCCCAACATCATCAAGGTTAAGATGGATAAAAAACGCCCCTTGGAGCCTGTGAAGGACTGAATCAAGTCCTTCCAATAGGTTTTTCGCTTGATCATGCTAGTACTCCAAACTGTCGATATCCTGAGGATGCTGGTTGATCACCACATCCTTGACACTGGCATCGTGCATATGAATCACGCGATCAGCAATGGGCGCCAAAGCTCCATTGTGAGTCACGATAATCACCGTCGCTCCCTTTTGACGAGACATATCTTGGAGGATTTTCAAAACCTGCTTACCCGTCTGATAATCCAAGGCTCCAGTCGGTTCATCACAAAGGAGAATTTTAGGATTTTTGGCTACCGCGCGTGCAATGGAGACTCGCTGTTGCTCCCCTCCAGAAAGCTGGGCTGGAAAGTTATTGAGACGATGAGCCAGACCTACATCTGTCAAAACCTGCTCAGGATTCAAGGCATCTGTCACGATTTCTGAAGCCAACTCCACATTTTCCTTAGCGGTTAGATTGGAAACTAGATTGTAAAACTGAAAAACAAAACCGACATCATTTCTACGGTAATTGGTTCTCTGGTTGGAATTGTAGTCGGCAATATTGACACCATCAATCCAAATCTCCCCCTCATCATTGGTATCCATTCCCCCAAGAAGGTTAAGAACCGTTGACTTGCCTGCACCAGATGCACCTAGAATAATAACCAATTCACCCTTTTCAATCTCAAAATTCACATCACGATTGGCCAGAATCTCCGTGTCCCCAACCTGATAACGCTTGTAACAGTGTTTCATCTCAATATAAGCCATCAGACCCACCCTCTCTCAAACAGATTACTTCCTACTACTATTATAACGCTTTTTCAACTAGTTGGAAACTGCTTACATTCTCAAATCCTTATTAAAAGGCAGTTTCAAATTACTGCCTTCTAATACTCAATGAAA
>NZ_VMMZ01000007.1:0-13044 GCF_013277475.1 Streptococcus sp. k-628 | reverse complement strand
TATATATGCATACCCTTATCTATCAAGCTTATTATGGATAATATTTTAAATTTAATATAAATAAAAAACAGACCCTATCTATAGAAAGATAAAATCCGCCATTTTTTCTATATAAAATCAGCAGAACCATTCTGCTGAAAATCGTGAAATATGATGTAAGTTTCCTAGCACTCTGATAAGATTTTAAGAGAAAAGCTAGATACATCCCCTAACTTACAAAAGCGCCTCAAACTCAGCGATAGTCATACCCAGTTGCTGACTGGCAACCTCAGGTGCCAGAAGACCTTGATTGACCATATCCAGGAAGGCAAAGAGTTTCCCACGTTCAAGTCCTTGTTCTAAACCTTTTTCGATGCCTTGTTCAATCCCCTCAGCTCGACCACGTTCCAACCCCTGTTCAATGCCTTCCGCCCTAGCTGTTTCCAAGGCATAGTCATGCGCTAACAAGGCTTGTTCTTCGCGTCTGCGTTGTTCACTAAACATTCTCCTGTCCTCCTCGGACCAGCTCTTGTAGTCCAGCAGTTGGTCTGCCTGGCTGATGGCTCGCTCAGGTTGCTGGGTAAAAGGTTTGTTACCGAAAAACTCCAACCATGGTTTGCGAATGCTATCTTTGCTGGTTTCTCTGTATTTGTTAGATCTTATTTATGATAATCTTTCAATAGTGACTCAAATTCAGCGACAGTCATACCCAACTGCTTACTGGCAATCTCGGAAGTTAGAATACCTTGACGGACTAGATTTAGTAGCATGAACAAACTTCCTTCAACTTTCCCACGTTCAAGTCCTTGTTCAACTCCCTCAGCTCGTCCACGCTCTAAACCCTCTGCGCGACCACGTTCAAGACCACGCTCTAAACCTTCAGCACGACCACGTTCAAGACCTCGCTCTAAACCTTTTTCTTCAGCTTGTTCCAAGGCATAGTCCTGTGCTAACAAGGCTTGTTCTTCGCGCATACGTAGTTGACTAAACATTTTCCTGTCCTCCTCGGACCAGCTCTTGTAGTCCAGCAGTTGGTCTGCTTGGCTGATGGCTCGCTCGGGGCGCTGGGTAAAGGGTTTGTTCCCGAAAAACTCCAACCACGGCTTGCGAACGCTATCCTTGCTGGTTTCTCTATATTTGTTAGATCTTATTTATGATGCTCTTTCAATAGTTCTTCAAACTCAGCCACGGTCATGCCTGATTGCTCACTCGCAACCTCAGGTGTTAGAAGACCTTGACGAACCATATCCAGAAAGGCAAAAAGTTTTCCTTCTTCCCTTCCTTCAACTTTCCCGCGCTCCAATCCCTGTTCAACTCCCTCAGCTCGTCCACGTTCTAAACCCTCTGCACGACCACGTTCCAACCCTTTTTCCTCAGCTTGTTCCAAGGCATAGTCATGCGCTAACAAGGCTTGTTCTTCGCGTCTGCGTTGTTCACTAAACATTCTCCTGTCCTCCTCGGACCAGCTCTTGTAGTCCAGCAGTTGGTCTGCCTGGCTGATGGCTCGCTCGGGGTGCTGGGTAAAGGGTTTATTCCCGAAAAACTCCAACCACGGCTTGCGAACCTCGTCTTTGCTGGTTTCTCTATATTTTTTTAATTCCAAGAACGCCATCTTAACCAGATGGTTTTCTTGACCGTTATTGGTGATGGTTAAAACCTCACCTGTAGTGTCCTCTCGCATGCTAAAGCTATGAAAAGCCAGGTCATCTGAGAAATAATTGCTATCTACAATTGCGATAGCGTATACTGGTGCGATGTGTTTATAGCTCTGGTGAGTATCACCTTCACGTTGACGAATTTTTTCTAGGTTTTGATTGACCTGACTGCAAAGGTAAGCCCACAGGCGATTGATGAAAAAATTCTGATGATGTACCTGAATTTCAATGATTACTTGGGTTCCATTATCCAACTCCGCCAAGACGTCTATACTGGTATAAAAATCCTGCGCTGAGTAAGGCAGGGAGGGCAAGACATGAATATTACTTCCCTCCAAAATAGTTACATTTTTTGCTGGCAAGTCCAGCATATCGCGAATAAATTGACAAGTGATTTCTGGATTGCTAAAGATTTTCTTAGCAACCAAGTCATTAGTTGGGCTGATGCCCGGATGTCTTAGAATCATCCTTTTCCTCCTTCTATTATAGCACATTTTTTAATCTAGGTTTGCTAGATTCACTGCTACTATCTATTTATTCGGAAAAGAAAGGAGAAAGTTAAAAATTTTTAGACTTCACAGGTTGAAATTTACATAAAAAAGCAGCTGATTCTTTTTTTGATTCTACCATATTTCTAGCGATTACTACTATAAATAGGATACATTCCAGTTTCTAGTAGAAAAGGACTCTGAAAAGCAAATAAAACCCAGTATTAGGAAGAGTTAAATCTTATCTGAAAATGACTAGCTCTCAAGCTATAGCTTTGTGTCTAGATATAAGTATCACTAGGAAAAACTCCATAAGTAAATACACCAAAATTGGATGTTCCTACTATTCGAAAACCTCTTCAAACTACGTCAACTTTGCCTTACCTACAGCTTCAAAAGGACGTTTTGAGTCATCTGCTGGTAGATTTATTCATTGATTTTCAATCTTCTAATGCTAAACAAAAATCAAACAACTATAGTGAAATAACATAAATTTTGCATGAATAGATTAGGAAAATCAAAGCAACTTCTAGGAATGTTTTAGCAGTCACAGTGTACTTTCCCAGCCTCAATCCACTATAACTCTGCACATAAAAATGGAGAAGATGGTAATCCTCTTCTCCAAATATGAACTTCTTTACAAACCAACTATAGTCGACAAAGAACCTAAAATCAACTGATAACACAGGGTCAGGTCAGTCAACTCCTTCAATTGTAGCCCTGTCAATTCTTCCCATTTATCAATCTTGTATTGGAGAGAATTGCGATGCAGATAGAGTTGCTGGGCTGTTTTTGTTAGGACAGCACTGTTTTCCCAAAGGGAGAGAATGATTTCCTGAATCTGATCTTGATCCAAAATCATCTGGTGCAGGCATTCCTTGATTGCCTTCAAGTCCACGAGTCTTTCTCCCATACTCCAAAGATAGAGCTGAGAAAAAGTATGAACACCTTGGTGACCCTGACGCCACCAAGTCTTAAACAAATCTCGCTCTGCTTTGATTAAGTCTGATAGGGCTTGATGGCCTGCCTGAGACCAAACCTGACCCAACATGATAGAGAGACGAAGTCCAAAGTCATACTCAACCGCTTCAATCGTATCACTTAAAATAGCTCGTACAGAGGTGTATTTGTCTTGTTGCAGCACGAAAACATAATCCTGAGCTCCGACCTGAATCACCGTCTGACAGTTGGGAAAAAGAGTCCGCATCATATCTAGCCAAGAAGCTAGATTTTCCTGCTGAAAATAGGAAAGATGACAATAAACCAACTGAATCTTTTTAAAAGTTTGTGGTGCCTGTCCCTTCCCCTCAATCAGATAAGAATACCAAGGATTGAGCGAACGAGCCTGCTCCTGCTGGGTCAAAAGAGCAACCAACTGCTTTTCACGCTCACTGAGCCCAGCTTCCTCCAGCAAAATCCACTGTTGAGAAGCTAAAGGAAGAGTGAGATAACCCTCTTTCTCTACTGGTTGGTCTGAAATCTGAGCTTCAGGAAACCAGTCTTGTAGTTCTTTTGCCATCATGTCCTAGCCCTCCACTTTTTGGATGCACCACGAAATCAAGCTCTCAAGACGTTCTAGATTTTCAGTCATATGGAGATAGCCTATCACGGCTTCAAAACCTGTGGACATACGGTAAGTCACCACATCGGCATTTTTAGCCTTGGTGTGACTATTGGTATTGCGACCACGTTTATAAATTTCTTCTTCTTTTTCCGTTAAAACTTGTTCCTCCAACATGAGAGAAATCAGGCGAGCCTGAGCTTTGGCTGAGACATACTTGGTCGCTTCTTGATGGAGTTTATTGGGTTTGGTCATACCTTTTAAAATGAGGTGACGACGAATATACATAGAATACACCGCGTCCCCCTCAAAAGCTAACGCAATCCCGTTAATGAGATTGACATCAATCACGTGTCCACCTCACTCCATCCTTGGTGTCAAGGAGCTTAATTCCTTGAGCAGCCAATTGGTCACGGATCTGGTCCGCTGTCGCAAAGTCACGATTGGCACGCGCTTCTTGGCGTTTTTGAATCAAGGATTCGATCTCAGCGTCCAAAACTTCCTCAACAAAGACAATTCCAAAAACTTCCAACATATCCGCAAGAGCTTGCTTGACACTTGCATCATAGTTGCCGGAATTGATCCACTTGGCCATTTCAAAGACGACTGTGATGCCATTGGCAGAGTTGAAATCCTCATCCATTGCTGCTACAAACTTATCTTTAAAGGCCTGTAACTCTTGAGCATCTACAGTTCCAGTAAACGGTTTCTCGTAAGTATTTTTAAGATACTTGAGATTGGTCTCAGCATCACGCACTGCTTTTTCCGTAAAGTTGATAGGCTTGCGGTAATGCTGAGTCGCAAAGAAGAAACGAAGCACTTGACCATCAAGAGTTTTGAGGGCATCATGAACAGTGATAAAGTTGCCCAAGGACTTGGACATCTTGACATTATCGATATTGACAAAGCCATTGTGCATCCAGTAGTTGGCAAAGGTCTTGCCTGTTTTGGCTTCTGACTGGGCAATTTCGTTGGTGTGATGAGGAAACTCGAGATCGGCTCCACCACCGTGGATATCAATAGTATCGCCCAAAATCTCTGTTGACATAACCGAACACTCGATATGCCAGCCCGGACGACCAGGTCCCCAAGGACTGTCCCAAGAAATCTCGCCTGGTTTAGCAGCTTTCCATAGAGCAAAGTCTACAGGATTTTCCTTACGAGCCGTTTCTTCATCGGTACGACCTGAAGCACCTAGCTCCAAGTCTTCCAAGGTTTTATTAGCCAATTTGGCATAGTTGTGAGATTTTTCCACACGGAAATAGACATCTCCTTGACTCTCGTAGGCAAAGCCTTTTTCAATCAACTCTTCCACAAAACGGATGATGTCAGCCATAAACTCCACCACACGAGGATGGCGGGTCGCAGGTTTGACGCCCAAGGCTGTCACATCCTCACGAAAGGCAGCGATGTACTTGTCCGCAACCTCCTGAGGCGTAATGCCTTCTTCCTTGGCACGGTTGATAATCTTATCATCCACATCTGTAAAATTGGAAATATAGGCAACCTCATAACCACGATACTCAAAATAGCGACGAATGGTATCAAAAGCCACCGTTGAACGGGCATTCCCCACGTGGATATAGTTATACACGGTTGGCCCACAAACATACATCTTGACTTTGCCGTCCTCAATCGGGACAAATTCTCGCAAATCACGAGACATAGTGTCATAGATTTTAATCATAAAATAATAGTCAGGAAAGCCAAAATCCAAGAACAGTTAGTTTCATCACTAAGAGTTCAATTGAATTTCAGTCCGAATATCTCTACACTTCGGAATCCCTTGCTCCTTTCTAAAAAGTAAAAGAAGAATCAAATAAATGCAAGAAAAGGGCTGACAGTCGCCCTTTTGCTTTACGACCTACTCAGTCGAATATCATCTTTTAAAAAATGTTAATAGATAAAAGAATCATCATAAATTATAGCCCAGACGATCTGTGACTTACATCTTTAGCCTGCTCGAGCTTATTGACGTAGTACTCTCGTTTTTCTTCGACTTCGTGAATGACCGGCTCATCCTTCTTACCATGTACACGGACAATCTTAGCAGGAATACCGACAACCGTCACATCACTAGGTACGTCTGCTACAACAACTGCTGCAGCACCGACCTTAGCATTTTCGCCGATTTCCACTGGTCCGATAACTTGGGCATGGGCCGATATGAGAGCTCCTTTACGCACAGTCGGATGGCGTTTGCCAACATCCTTCCCTGTTCCACCAAGAGTCACCCCGTGATAGAGAAGAACGCCTTTTTCAACAATCGCTGTTTCTCCAATCACCAAGCCTGAACCGTGGTCGATAAAGACACCTGAATCGATCTGAGCACCTGGATGAATCTCAATCTGAGTCCAAAAGCGCCAAAACTGACTGTGCATACGAGCCAGGAGTTTGAAGCCATGCTTCCAGAGAAAATGCGAGAGACGGTGGGCCGCCAAGGCCTTGACACCTGGATAAGTCAGCAAAACCTCCAAAGTGGTGCGGGCCGCTGGATCATTTTCTTTTACGATATCAATGGTTTCGCGCCACCATCCCATACATTTCTCCTTTTCTTATTCTGAATCTTTTGGTGTTTCTGTAAATTCTTTCTTAGGTTTGTGATCCTTGTGATGACGTGGGCGATGAGGACGCTCTGATTTTTCACCTTTTTCATCACGTTCAGGTTTTGGAGGACGAGGAAGAAGGGCTTTCATAGAAGCATCCACACGTCCTTTTTCATCAATCTTGATAACCTTAACATCAACTTCATCCCCGATTGCTACCAAGTCTTCGACATTATTGGTACGCGTCCAAGCCATCTCAGAGATATGAACAAGGGCATCTGTCTTGTCAAAGAGGTTAACAAAAGCACCAAATTTCTCGATACGAACAACCTTAGCATGGTAAACTTCATCCACCTTAGCTTCACGAACCAAACCAGCAATGATTTCTTTAGCACGGTTAATCGCATCTTGGTCGCTAGAGTAGATAGACACATTTCCTTCTTCGTCGATATCAATCTTAACGCCTGTTTCAGAGATAATCTTGTCGATAGTTTCTCCACCTTTACCGATAACAATCTTGATCTTGTCCACATCAATCTTGATTGTATCAATTTTCGGAGCAGTTGGAGCTAATTCTGGACGAACTTCTGGAATGGTTGCTTCAATCACATCAAGGATTTCAAAACGCGCTTTCTTGGCTTGGGCAAGAGCCTCAGTCAAGATTTCTGCAGTAATCCCTTGGATCTTGATATCCATTTGAAGGGCTGTAATTCCGTCACGAGTTCCTGCAACCTTGAAGTCCATGTCTCCAAAGTGGTCTTCCAAACCTTGGATATCTGTCAAGACTGTATAGTTGTTTCCATCTGAGATGAGACCCATGGCAATCCCTGCTACTGGCGCCTTGATTGGCACACCACCAGCCATAAGGGCAAGCGTTCCCGCACAGATAGAAGCCTGAGATGAAGAACCATTTGATTCCAAGACCTCAGCTACCAAGCGGATAGCATATGGGAATTCTTCCAAACTTGGCAAGACTTGAGCAAGAGCACGCTCACCAAGAGCACCGTGACCGATTTCACGACGACCTGGCGCACCGTAACGACCAGTTTCCCCTACAGAGTATTGTGGGAAGTTATAGTGGTGCATAAAGCGTTTCTTGTACTCTGGATCCAAACCATCAATGATTTGAGTTTCACCCATCGGAGCCAAGGTCAAGACTGAAAGAGCCTGAGTTTGTCCACGAGTGAAGAGACCAGAGCCGTGCACACGAGGAAGGAAGTCAACAACCGCATCCAAAGGACGGATTTCATCAACCTTACGGCCGTCAGGACGAACCTTATCTTCTGTGATCAAACGGCGCACTTCAGCGTGTTCCATTTGTTCCAAGATTTCAGCCACATCACGCATGATACGGTCAAATTCTTCGTGGTCTGCATATTTTTCTTCATACACAGCAGTTACTTGGTCCTTCACTGCTTGAGTTGCAGCTTCACGAGCCAATTTTTCTTCTACTTGGACCGCTTTTTGGAGGTCACTGTTGTAGGCTGCGATGATTTCAGCTTGCAAGTCAGCGTCCACATGAAGCAATTCCACTTCTGCTTTTTCTTTACCAACAGCTGTAACAATTTCTTCTTGGAAGGCAATCAATTCTTTAACTGCTTCGTGTCCTTTAAGAAGGGCTTCCAACATGATTTCTTCTGACAATTCTTTAGCACCAGACTCTACCATGTTGATGGCGTGTTTGGTACCAGCTACTGTCAATTCAAGGAGAGATTGCTCTGCTTGTTCTTGCGTAGGGTTAATGATGATTTGGCCATCTACATAGCCCACCTGTACCCCAGCGATTGGTCCGTCGAATGGAATATCCGAGATAGAAAGTGCCAAGGATGAACCAAACATAGCTGCCATTGGTGCAGAAGCATTTTCATCATAAGAAAGCACGGTGTTAATCACTTGTACTTCATTACGGAAACCTTCCGCAAACATAGGACGAATTGGACGGTCAATCAAACGCGCTGTCAAAGTCGCATCCGTTGAAGGACGTCCTTCACGTTTCATAAAGCCACCAGGAAACTTCCCAGCCGCATACATTTTTTCTTCATAGTTGACTTGGAGAGGGAAGAAATCCCCAGTTGCCATCTTCTTAGACATAACGGCAGCAGTCAAGACAGTTGACTCACCGTAACGTACGACAACTGCGCCATTTGCTTGCTTAGCAACCTGACCAGTCTCTACAATTAACTCACGACCCGCAAAAGTCGTTTGAAACACTTGTTTTGTCATTTTAATCCCCTTTGGATTGATGAAATTATACGCCTTGCCTACAAAGATCAAGATACTAAGCCGTCAAGCAACTCAAAGGAAAATAGGAAATCGAACGACAGAGCGACTGCTCCTAGGCAGATTTATCTTTTTCCACAGAGTTGTAGGCGTGTTCAGTTACACAAGATATTTTGGACGGTTCGGCTTGCCGAACATTTCTGTAGAAAAATAGGAAGATGACGCCGCACTCAATGAGTGCTAGGAAGCTTATCTTTTTTCCTAAGAAATGAGGCCAAAATTCAATTCTCAAGATACCAAGCCGTCAAGCAACTCAAAGGAAAGTAGGAAATCGAACGACGGAGCGACTGCTCCTAGGCAGATTTATCTTTTTCCACAGAGTTGTAGGCGTGTTCAGTTTTCAAGATACAAATCATTAGAAAGGTTTGATACTAAAGTATCTAAACCTTTCACGCTAATCGCTATCGGGCGATTAGCTAAATGCTTTACTAACTCTCTCGTCAAATAATATCGATTTGACTCGCTCGTGTCGCTCCAATCACATTTGAAAAAGCCTTTAAAACTTTAATACCCTCATCTTTGTATCAAGTACGTACAGAGTCTATTTTATCATATTTTTCTTAAAAAGTGCGGTCTTTACCATTAAAAAGGAACCATTCCCCTCACTTGAGAAGAATGGTTTTCTTTTTATTATCCTAGAGACTGGTGATTAAACAAAGCATGGGTTGCTTGATGAATGTATTTTGCTGTTTCAGCATTGTTCATGGTGTAAAGATGCACACCAGCCACATCCTGAGTTACCAAGTCCACGATTTGGTCCACTGCATAGGCAAGTCCTGCTGCTCTGAGCGACTCAGGGTCATGCTCATACTTGTCTAAGATGGCTTTAAATTTGCGTGGAAGATGGATATTCTCACAAGTCTTCAAGAGGCGGAGAGCCTGATTTCGATTCAGAATTGGCATAATTCCTGCATGAATGGGAACATCAATCCCAGCCAAGATGCACTTGTCTTGAAAATCATAGAAACGCTCATTGTCAAAGAAAAGCTGAGTTACGAGGCTCGAACAACCTGCATCTACTTTCTTCTTAAGATTTTGAATATCTGAAATCTGATTTGGTGAATCTGGATGGCCTTCTGGATAGCAAGCGCCAACAATATCAAAGTGAGGGGCTTGTTCCTTGATGAACTCAATCAAGTCCGTTGCGTAGCGAAAATCCTTTTGTGGTTCCACATCTGGAATAATATCCCCACGAAGAGCCAAGATTTTCTGCACCCCAACCTTGTCCAAGTCTGCAATGGTTTCAGCAACCTTGTCCTTAGTCAAATAGATGGCTGGCAAGTGAGCAATGGTCGGAATCGCCAAGTCATTTTGGATAAAATCAGCCAAACGAACCGTCGTTTCCTTGATATTAAATTTATTATTGCTGGCAGTTACACTGATAAAATGGGGAGCCAACTCCTGCATATCCTGCAAGGCTGAAATAATGTTACCATTACCCACGGCTGGGTTGGGAGGGAACACTTCAAATGAGAGTGACGGTGTTTGGCGTGACATAGTCATTATCCTTTTCTAGTTAATTTTTTTCGTTAGCTGGATTCCTAGAATCCAAGTGAAACAGGCAGATTGACCAAACAGCGCTTCTTGAGAAATCTAATCTTACAATTTCTCACGCGCAGCTTTCGCTGCTTCAACAAGGCGGATCAAGCTTTCTTTTGTTTCTGGAATACCACGTGTTTTCAAACCACAGTCTGGGTTGATCCAAACTTTCTTGCTTGGCACTTTAGCAAGGATAGCTTCGATTGTATTGTCGATTTCGCCTTCATTTGGCACACGAGGTGAGTGGATATCGTAAACCCCAGGTCCCACTTCTGTTTGGAAGTTTTTCGCTTTGAGTTCGTCCAAGATTTCAAGGTTTGAACGGCTAGCTTCAAATGAGATAACGTCTGCATCCATGTTGTCGATAGCTGGGATGATATCTGTAAATTCTGAGTAACACATGTGAGTGTGGATTTGTGTATCTGACGCTACTGTTGAGTGTACCAAGCGGAAGGCAGGAATTGCCCAGTCAAGGTAGTCTTCGTACCAGTCGCTACGACGGAGTGGCAATTTCTCACGAAGAGCAGCCTCGTCGATTTGGATGATCTTCACGCCAGCAGCTTCAAGGTCAAGTACTTCATCCTTGATAGCAAGAGCGATTTGAAGAGTAGAATCCTTGATAGAGATGTCTTCACGTGGGAATGACCAGTTGAGGATGGTAACAGGTCCAGTCAACATACCTTTAACAGGTTTGTTTGTACGGCTTTGTGCATAGCTAGACCATTTAACAGTGATAGGGTTAAGACGAGTGACATCACCCCAGATGATTGGTGGTTTCACCCCACGCATACCGTATGATTGTACCCAACCATTTTTAGAGAAGAGGTAACCTGACAAGTTTTGACCGAAGTACTCAACCATGTCATTACGCTCAAATTCACCGTGAACAAGGACATCAAAGTCAATATCTTCTTGCCATTTGATCCATTCATCGATCGTTTCAGCAAGGAAAGCATCGTACTCTTCTTGAGACAATTCACCTTTACGGTAAGCCAAACGTTTAGCACGAACTTCTTTAGTTTGAGGGAATGAACCGATAGTTGTTGTTGGAAGAGCTGGAAGTTTGAAAGCTTCTTCTTGGATAGCTTCACGTTCTGCAAATGCTGGCAAACGAGTGTAGTCTGCGTCTGTCAAACCAGCGATGCGCGCACGGAGTTCAGCATTTTCACCCACACGTTCAGTCGCAAAGAGTTCTTTGTTGGCTGCAAGTGCTTCTTCACCTTGACCATTGCGAATAGCATCCAAGTCACGGATTTCATCCAATTTTTCAACTGCAAAAGCAAAGTAGTTCAAGATAGCTGGTTCAAATTCTTCGTTAGCTGTTGTAAATGGCACATGAAGAAGTGAGCATGAGCTTGTCAAGACAATGTTGTCAGCTGGGATTTGCTCAAGAACAGCCAAGCTCTTTTCGTAGTTGTTACGCCAGATGTTTTTACCATTGACAATACCTGCATAAAGAGTCTTGTCAGCTGGGAAACCACCTTTAACCAATTCAAGAGTTTTCTTACCTTCAACGAAATCAAGACCGATAGCATCTACTGGCAATTTCACAAGGTCAGCGTAGACGTCACGAACATCACCGAAGTAAGTTTGAAGCAAGACTTCAAGACCTTTTTTGTCAGCCAAGAGTTTGTTGTAGAGATTCAAGAAGAGGACTTTTTCTTCGGCAGTCAAATCTTTCACAAGAGCCGCTTCATCCAATTGGATGCGAGTTGCACCAAGTTCTGCCAATTTAGCAAAAACTTCTTGGTAAGCAGCCACTAAGCTATCTACGAAGTCTTCTGCCTTCACACCTTCTTCAAAGTCTGACAATTGAAGGAAAGTGAATGGACCTACAAGAACTGGACGAGTGTTCAATCCAAGTTCTTTTGCTTCTTGGAACTCATCGAAAATCTTGTGACCTGCAAGTTTGACTTGAGTTTCTTTTTCAAACTTAGGAACGATGTAGTGGTAGTTGGTGTTGAACCATTTTTTCATTGGAAGGGCGCGAACGTCCCCTTTTTCTCCTTGATAACCACGTCCCAAAGCGAAGTAGCGCTCAAGGTCAGACAAGTCCAAGTTTTGAACTGAAGCAGGTACCACGTTGAAAAGGAAAGCTGCATCTAGGAAGTTGTCATAGTGAGAAAAGTCATTTGATGGGATTTCAGTGATGCCTTTTTCTTTGACGATGTTCCAGTGTTTAGCACGCAAGTCTTTTGCGGCTGCCAAGAGTTCTTCTTCTGTGATTTCTTTTCTAAAGTATTTTTCAGTTGTAAATTTTAATTCGCGGAATTCGCCCAAACGAGGGAAACCGATGATTGTAGTTGACATGATGTGTCCTCCAAAATTTGTTGTTGAAACTATCTTAACAGAAAAGAAATCATCTGTATAATTGTAAAAAATTAGGCTTTGATATAGTTTGAAACTATATATCTGTTTTAAACAAAAGAAAAAGACCTGAGACAAATGCCTCAAATCCTTTGTATAGCGTGTTTTATAGCTTTATTTCAGTTATGCTCTTCAAACGCTTTATTAGTAATTCTTATAAGTGACTATGGCTTGTTATTAGAAAAGACTATAATACTCTTCGAAAATCTCTTCAAACCGCGTCAACGTCTCCTTGCCGTACTCAAGTACAGCCTACGGCTAGTTTCCNNGGCTAGGACTTTTAAGACTGTGTCCAACTGAGGACTAGTCTTGCCTGTTTCCATCCTAGCTATGACAGGCTGGCTTACTCCACTAAGTTCTTCTAGCTTTTTCTGACTGATTCCTTGCTCATGCCTGGCTTCAATCAGCTCACTCATGATAGCCACTCGCATATCACTTTCAAGGATTTCCTCCTTGGTAAAGAGTTGAGATCGGACATCCTTCCAATTACTCCCAATAGCACTATTCTTCATCTCTTAACCCTCTTTCTTTTACGTCTATGTATTTTTTGAAAAAATGAGCGAATTATAATTCGATAGATTGACCAGCGGATTTAAAATTGGTGCTAGCTTGTTTCTTAAGCGCTTTTC
>NZ_VMMZ01000068.1:0-16757 GCF_013277475.1 Streptococcus sp. k-628 | reverse complement strand
TCGATCCCGTTAACTCCCATTTTAGCGGGTGTAGTTTAGTGGTAAAACTACAGCCTTCCAAGCTGTTGTCGCGAGTTCGATTCTCGTCACCCGCTTTGAACTTTGTTCAAATTACCAAGTTTTTAACTTGGGCGCGTAGCTCAGGTGGTTAGAGCGCACGCCTGATAAGCGTGAGGTCGGTGGTTCGAGTCCACTCGTGCCCATAGTGTTTAGTCCATTACTAGAGAATTGAAACATTATCTTTTCACTAAGAGGACACGGGTTTATTCCCGTATAAACTATTTTGGAGGATTACCCAAGTCCGGCTGAAGGGAACGGTCTTGAAAACCGTCAGGCGTGTAAAAGCGTGCGTGGGTTCGAATCCCACATCCTCCTTTTATATTAACGCGGGATGGAGCAGCTCGGTAGCTCGTCGGGCTCATAACCCGAAGGTCGTAGGTTCAAATCCTGCTCCCGCAATAAGGCTCGGTAGCTCAGTTGGTAGAGCAATGGATTGAAGCTCCATGTGTCGGCGGTTCGATTCCGTCTCGCGCCATTTATATATTTGGAAGGGTAGCGAAGAGGCTAAACGCGGCGGACTGTAAATCCGCTCCTTCGGGTTCGGGGGTTCGAATCCC
The DNA here is from genome assembly GCF_013277475.1 of Streptococcus sp. k-628. Classification (NCBI taxonomy): domain Bacteria; kingdom Bacillati; phylum Bacillota; class Bacilli; order Lactobacillales; family Streptococcaceae; genus Streptococcus; species Streptococcus sp. k-628. Next base: position 16,140 of record NZ_VMMZ01000068.1, on the reverse strand, counting down.
TCCCCTTCCATTTTACGGGCATAGTTTAAAGGTAGAACTAAGGTCTCCAAAACCTTCAGTGTGGGTTCAATTCCTACTGCCCGTGTTAATAGAATTATGGCGGGTGTGGTGAAGTGGTTAACACACCAGATTGTGGCTCTGGCATGCGTGGGTTCGATCCCCATCACTCGCCTATTTTATATTATTGGGGTATAGCCAAGCGGTAAGGCAAGGGACTTTGACTCCCTCATGCGTTGGTTCGAATCCAGCTACCCCAGTTACTATTTGCCGGCGTGGCGGAATTGGCAGACGCGCTGGACTCAAAATCCAGTGTCCGCAAGGACGTGCCGGTTCGACCCCGGCCGCCGGTATAGTTGAAAAGACAAGGTTTCTAATCCTTGTCTTTTTGTTATGTCATAAGAAATTTCTTGGAATTGTTACTAATAATTACTAATTTCATATAAAAGCACATGATTAAAAGTTATAGAAAGTGATATTTTTGGGTAATTGTATCATAGCAAAGAATAGGTATTGTTTTGCTATTCGTTACATCTCCATCAATAAAATAATGACTTTTACTATCATAGTAAATCTTACCCAGGTATCTTCTATCTTTAGCTACTTCCCAAGAAGCAATATGGCCCGAAATAATAGCTTTATGAAATCTACCAGTGGTAATAGGAAATTTGTTTGTAAATATCTCTGAACTCGTTAGTTCTTTCCAAAGCTTTCCGGCTTCTTCATCAATGCCAGCATGAACAAAAATTTGGGTATCAGTTTCATAATAGCGTTTATCCCTATATCGTTTTTTAAACCAGTTTATAAATGGATTGAATTTGATATTATTTTTAATTTCATTTCTAACACCTGTTTCAAAGTTGTTAGCATTCGATTTAAAAATATAGTTCAATTCCTCTGGAGAGAAGAAGCTTTTTATTGTTTCTGGAAATGCTGAAGCAGTAGGCTTATCTAAAATCAACCAATCATAAAACCATTCTTCATGGTTCCCTAGAAGAGTAATAATTTGATTAGGATAAACCTCCTCAAGTTCGATTATTTTGGAAATGACTTGAAAAGATTGAAGTCCATTATCAAGATAATCTCCTAGTAAAAATAGGCGATTATCTTGAACGTTTAAATTTACTTTATTGAGAGCGTCTATGAATTTATCCAAGTATCCATGTATATCAGATATTGCGTATATTTTAGCCATAGCGTCTCATCATTTCTTCATGTGAGATAGTTTTTTTGCCACATTCAACCCATTTTTTATAAGCTTCATCAGCGACCTTAATATCATACATATCTTCAATTTTCTCTATAACAGCTTGTCTAATAAAGTCAGTCTTTGTTGTATTATTTTCTTCAACAATAGCATTTAATAAAGAATTTAACTCTTGACTAAGTTGAATAGAAATTTGTGTATTAACAACATTATTCATATAACAGCCACCTAATAGTTATTTTAGATACATTATACTCCTAGTCTAAAAGTTTCTCAATAAAAAATTTCACTTTTTATAGTTATTTATTTTAATAAAATTGTAGTATCTGCAAGGATGTGCCAGTTCGAGACCGACCGCCAGTATAGTAATAAAGACAAAGTTTATAAGCCTTGTCTTTTGTTTTCTCTTTATAAAATTTTATAGTTTAGTTACTAACTTTTTTTCTTTGCTCTTAAAAATCTAATAGCAGAACTGTATTTCTTATTTCTCTCTAAGTCTTTTTCAGTAATTAATGGTAGTCTTGTTAAATCTGAATTATGCCGTAAATCCGCCAATTTTACAACTCTAGCGAGTTCATTTTTCTTTACTAGATTGAGATAGGATTGATAATCTTGTCCTTTTTTCTTTGTGAGTATATCGACGGCTTCTATAATGTTTTTTGAAAAACCTTCCTTTTTTAGGTCTAGTAGGGTTAGTGAAGTATCTTCAATTACATCATGTAGATAGGCGACAGCTTTCTCTTCATCAGTTGCGACAAAACTAGCTACTGTTTCAGGGTGTTTAATGTAGTCAATTCCTGCTCTATCAATTTGTCCAAAGTGTGCTTTTTTAGCTACTTCATGTGCTTTTATTACTTGTGATGTATCCATGATTTAATTATAAACTTTCCATTTATAAAACTCAATTACTTTATAGTAAATCATCTAGTTTATCAGCTAAATCCTTTTGCTTACTTGGGTACAAGTGAGAGTAGGTATCAATCGTGGTTGTTATAGAAGCATGTCCTAGTCGCTCTTTTACAACTAGATAATCTTCCCCTTGGTTAATCAGCAGGGAAGCGTGTGAGTGCCTAAAATCGTGTATGCGTATCTTTTTTAGTGTGCTATCACGTTCAATGATTTTCTTGTACTGCTTTTCAATAGCATTTTTTGTAATTGTGATAGGACTATTTTGAAACACTTGTAATGTTAGGCTATTGTTGGTAAATTGCTCTAATAGATGTTTTTGTCGCTTTTCCCAATCTTGTAATTCTTGGCTTAATTTTTTATTGATAACAATTCTTCTTGTTCCTGCTTTAGTTTTTGTTGTGCTGATATGAGTTACTCCTTTATTAACATAGACAGATTTCGTGATATGAATTGTATTACTTGAAAAGTCGATGTCTTGCCATGTTAGGGCAAGAGCTTCCCCAAGTCTTAATCCTGTAAAGAATAGAACAGTAAAGAGTAGTTTGATATTGTATTCTTCGGGTTCAAATAGTGTCAAAAACTTCTGAAATTCTTTGACTGTCCAAAATTGCATTTTTGTTTTTTCAATTGGCAACTTTTTTATCAATTTTGCTGGATTGGAGGAGTAATAGCCTTTTCGCAAACCAACATCAAAAATTTTTTTGAGTAAAATCATGATTTTGTTAATAGTATTTGTGCTTAACGGTTTATCAGAATTTTTAGCTACTTTTTGCCTAAGATGTTCTCTAAATTGGTAGATGTCTTCATAGGTTAGTTTTCTGACATTATCGACCATAGAAAAATAATCTTTGATGTGTTTGTTGTAATTATTATCTTGTGTATTGATATAGCTTGCTTTTCGATGATTTATGCTATCTTCTTCCTTAAGTAGTTCATATAGTATGGAGATAGTTATTTTAGCCCCATAGAAGCGTTCTTTTAACTCTACACTTCGTAAGTAGTGTTCTGCTTCAATAGCTTCTTTTTTCGTCTTATAGCCCTTTCTGACAAGTCTACGTTGCTTTAGTGTTATTGGGTCAAAACCGTTGCTAATATCAACTACCCAATTACCGTCTTTACCTTTTCTAATTGCCATATTTTACTCCTTGAGGGTACTGTTTTGAACATCAAAACCGAGTAATTCGGTAGCAATCGTAGCAGGTATAGTACCAATTCGCTTGTTCTGATAGACTGTAAAGCCTCGGGTTATAAGTAGCTCTTTCCCTTGGCGGATAATACGTTTAGATGTTCCTTCAGAGAAACCGAGGGCAATTAGGTCATTCTTAGTAACAGTTGCTATCATGTGACTTACTCCTTTATTCATCTAGTCTTATTTTCTTGTACTTTACATGATTATCGAAATACTGACCGTCTTTATAGACCTTACTAGTGTATTCCGTTTCATATAGTACGACTGAACTATCATAGTTAAAATCTTCATAAGTGTAAAATTTATCTTCATCAGGCTTTTTCAAGTTGCGTGATGAAAAATAGGCTTGCTTTCCGAAGTTTTCCAACAATTCTTGTCCAATACCTTTTTCAAAATACTTTGTGACATATCGACCGCGATTTTCTTTGCTGTCAACGTCAACTTTATTTATCCGTACTGCTCCATGCCCCCAAAGTTCTAATAATTGCTTATGTGGAATATAGGGAACACTGAATAGCAAAATATGACTATGCCATGCTTTACGTTTTTGCCTCTCTAATACTGCTATATATTTTAATTTACTTTTCTTGGTATTAAAAATGTGATAGTTAAAGCGTTTAATAAATGTTTTGAGTAAGTCTTTGAAGTGGTTTCTATCGCTGATATTTTCCTTAGTGGTCAATGTAAGAAAAGAAGTTGTATCATCAAAATTACAATCAACTAGACGGAGTAAGTTCCACTTGGCTTCTAAGCGAGTCTTCTTCATACGTTCAAGACGTTGTTCTTGTTCTAGGGGTGTTAGTTCATCAAATGTTCTGCGTTTTGCTTTTTCCTTGTTTTCAGTATTAGTATCTAAAATAGATTTTCCTTTTGAAAATATTGGCTTTTCATATTCCCAAATTTCAATATAGGAAGAAGTGCGGACTATTTTTTTATTATATGAGTTCATAAAAAATAGTTCCTTTTAGGTTGGCTTTCGCCAAAAGATTGTCTATATAATAAATAAACTAGGAGGAGCAAAGCTCCTCCCTACTTCTATCATGTGATCCTAAGCACCGCTCCGCTAAACACACTTCAGCTTGCCGACTGCTTGTCGGCAGTTTTGCTTAGGTACATGATGAGAAGTAGCTATTAAATTCATAATCGTGGTAATTGTTTTAATATTTTGTCTGTTGCCCAGTCTGTTGAAATGACCTCAAAATGTCCTTGGTCATAAACGAGCAAATCTCCGTTACCAATAAATTGATATTTATTATCTTTGTCAATATATAATGAAAAAGTATCTATACCAATAACATTTTTAGAAATATCAATAGATTCTTTAGGGGTATGTCCAACAATTTGTTTAGGAAAGTCTTGGTTGGGAAGCAGTTCTAATTCTCTAAAATGTGCCCATAAAGGAGAACCCCCAAGAGCTTTCCCACCACGCATTGGTCCTATTGTATAAGCTAGAATATCTAATTCTTCTTCATGCTCTTTGGTATAGAGGTTAAAATGCCATTCTTTTGGGTCAAATATCAGATTGAAACCAGCATGGCTAACTAAATAATCATCTAGTTGATAAGCTACTTGTAAATTCAAATCTTGTAATAATTGTTGAATTGAGAAAAAGACCTCTAGATTCTGAATTGAGAAAGGAGCTTGTTCTCCCAGTAAATAATAAGCATCATGATTACCTATAAGATTAATTACATCTATTCCGTTTTGCTCTTTATCTATTTTCCAAGAGTATAAAAAAGTGAGGTCTTTGGCATAAAGTTGGATATTGTTAGTTTGACCATGTAAATCAACGTAATCACCAAGAAAAATGATTCTCTTAATATTATGTGTTTGGATAATTTTGTCAACAATGGGTAAAATCAGTTGAGATTTTAAGTGTAAATCACCAATTAATAACGTCTTCATATATATTCCCCTCTTTATTTTTGATATTAGTCTAAGAATCGAATTAAGTTATAGCACATTGTTTCGGTGACAGATAAATAGAATTAACTATTCTTAAGATGTTATTTAATAATTTCCATGAATATCAGACATAGAGTAATATATAGCCATAATATCCTCTAATTGTCTATCGAGCATTTAAGGCATAGATATAAGCTACATAGCAAGCAAAATCCCCAATACGTTTTCTGTCATCGTTAAATTTTTCAAACCAAGCAACATCATTGCCCTGTTCACTTGCTAAACTTTTTAAAATCTTTAGTTGATAAATAACTTTATTGTGAGTAATAGTTCTAGATTCATCGCTGGTAAGTTTCTCTTCTCTTGAGAGTGTGAGCCATTTACCACGTGCAGAGGCATACTCTACGCATAGAAGCACAAATGTTGTCCATTCTTCTTGAAATTCTTTATCAAGTTGATTGGAGGAATTAAGGAGACTAGAATAGATTTGTTCTGCTTCAGAAAATGAAACAATCCCCTTTTCATTCTTAAAATCATCGTAGTTAAAAGTTTGCATTGTAAAACTCCTTTATATATCATCTAATCTTAGCTATTTTGTTACAGGTAAAACATCAGAACAAGCGAACCACAAATTTCCATTGAATTGCCCTACGTTTAAATCTTTAAGACTAACAGGACAAGTTTTATTATTCGTCATCTCTTGAACAGAAGCAGTAGGGGATAATGTATTTACTTTGACTTGTATCATCTCCATAAAAAAATCTGAGTTTTCGTCTTGAATTGACACGTTAAGTCTTAAAGCTACGGGCTTATTAGTCTCTCTGTCTAATACTTCTGTATACCCTTTAACGGCAAAAAAGCGATTGCCTAGTAACTCGGGTTTCAAAAAATCATTTAATTTCATGTTAAATTCCTTTCTTTCTTACCTCCTGCAATGCAGTCGGTTGGCTCTTTTTCTCTATTGAAAAGAATTCCTATTCCAACAGAGAAAAATACCGTTATTAGTAGTTTGGCAGTATATTTCTAACTACCTGTAAAAATTCTTGTTTAGTTTTTAAATCAACAAATGGCACAATTGTTAGCACAGGCTCAACCGAATTTATTCCATCAGCGAAAAATAGAGCTTCCCCTTTCCTGTCTGATACAGTAGGTACATTCTCAAGTTCACACATAGAAAATGCCATTTTTAACCGGTCTATACCAATATTCGAGAGATACAAAACACTTGATATTTGGAGGCGCAACTCCACAGGAATATTGTCTGCATTAGGGTCTTGGGTACTAAGGCAGAGGTGAAAACCTGCCTGGCGTCCTTTGCGAGCAATCAAACCCAAATTTTGCAAAATTTCGTTCCATAACTCTTTACCTTGTTTGCTAGAGCCACAACTATCACGAATAGAAGCGAGCTCATCAATAAACAGGAAATTCGGTGTCATCCCCAAATCATATGCATCAGCATTTAGAGAACTGTTCTGCTTGATAACCTCAAAACGTTCATTCATCATCTCCACAAACTGTCTTGATAGCTTTGCAAGTGAAGTAGGAGAAGAACCTACGGAAACACTTTTGCCCAATTCTTCTTCAAGAAGCTTGCCAAGGGCATATAAGTCTGCCCCTTTTCCGTCTACAATGCCTAAGTAAGTACCGTCAACAGTTCCACAACCTTTAGCCAGTGCATTAAATAAGTACCATTGTAGGGCTATTGTTTTTCCTGTCCCTGTTCGTCCATATATACCGATATTAGTATTCGATTTCAGAGAGAATTGTTGGGTATTTGATAGCTTGATTATTGGACTAGGAATATCCTTAAAAAACTCCCTAGTTAATGTATTAGTATTAAAAACGTATTGTTCAATTTCTTCTATCTTCCCTAACACGTATACTATTTTATCGATTTCTTCTTTTTTAGACAGCAAGGACAAGCCCAAAGTGGGGCATAGATATTCCTCTAAATTTTTCAAGGTTTTCAGATAACGGTTGCCAAATAATGGGACACAGACAATAACTTTGTTATCCTTAGAAACGTCAAAATATAGAACTGCTGTATCTACTACTTCATTATCACTTTCATCATAAAGAGCCAAACTAACTAACATATAAAACAATGCTTCTCTGATATTGAGCTTGTTTCTCAATTTTGCTATAAAATTAGAACGAAAGAACTTCTCTACGAAAAAAAGAAGACTTATAAAAAACATGGAAAAGACTAGACGTGCAATAAATGGGATTGTAGCAATCCATGAACACATGAGAAGTAAAAGGGTAAAAATTTGAATAGCTAGTCTAACAATTTTAATATTTCGAGGACGAATAAAGTACGGATACTTATTCATCACCGAGATTCTTTGATTCAACATTCTCATGTTTTCTCTCCTCTCCAGCAGGGGAAGCCATATCTATAAAAATCATCAAAAAGATAATCATCGTAATACCCATCAATATTGCAATAGCTTCAAAGATAGGAGAATAGACATTTTTTAAAAGAAGCACATAATATAATGTGCAACCAAATCCAATAAAGAACAAATAAAAAAGATATTTATAGAGATTCTTCATGACGCAATTCCTTTCTTTTTTAAGATATAAAAGGGGAGGAATACTCCCCTAGATTAAACTAAGATAATGCCCCTGCAAGAGCCTTAACTAGGTAATTGTGTTTTACTCTTTTCCAACCCAATTTGCCTAGAACATAATAATAGATGTCAGGGTTAATCTCAAACTCATGTTCAACTGATAAAATGCTATCTTCATCAGCTTTTCTAGAATATGAACGATGTTTTTCTTTAACAAGTTCAATAATCTCATCTGTAATAAAATCAGAAGTATTAGTATTGTAAAAATACAATTCACTATAAATTTTCTTTGAGGTAAAGATGTCATCCGCTAAGCATGTCCCTGTTACCGTATGAAATAACTGACATGCTCTATCCCACATATCCAACAAACTTGCTACATACTTAACAGATAAATTTTGCCCATATAGTGTATTTTTAAGTTTTTTCGCATATGGTAATGCATCTGTTGAATCATATTTGTAGGAACCTCCAACAACTGCATCAGGAACATATCTTGATAGCCTATGACAATACCCTTGTTCGATAACATCGTCAAAGGTATGAGTTTTAGTTTTTGGAACTATTTTTTTTGAATTCATAACAATATTTCCTTTCAAAATTAATATATGTATTATTGTTTCAATTAGTCTCTACTCTGGGTGAGGCTCTTGCAATATTCATTTATCTTCTCCTTTTTGTGTTTTGTGTATAAATGTAGTATCTTGCAAATATAGTTTCCAATTATCCTGAGAAACTATAGATATGATTTAATTCTCGTATCAATCAAAAATCTCTCCTTGTTCTTCTTCACAATAATAGGCGTCCATCTCTTCATAAAAATACTCTAATGCCATTTGTTCTTCTGGGGTCATGACAAATTTTCCTTTCTACACGGTGTTTGAGGTAATTATTTACCTGTTGATGATATCTTAGCATATCGTATCCACTATGTCAAGAAAAATACGGTCTTTTTGTCTAATATTTTTAAATAGACCGTTTATTTTAAAAAAATAGACAAAAAAGATTTGCGATGCTATAATGGTTAGATGGAGGAACAATATGACAACAGTAGATAAAGCAAATAATTTTGTTATTGTAGTGGAAAGAAGAATGACACAAGTTTATAAAACATTGTCACTAATAGGAAATTTATCAAATAAAAGATATTATGAATATAGTGATGAAGAAGTTAATGAGTTATTTTTAAAATTATTAGATAAAGGAAATGAAATAAAAAAATTTTTTTTAGAATATTCAAATTCAAGAACAGAATTTTATGAAAAAAAACGTAATTTATCATCCTCATTTCATTTTTTATCTCCTAAATTGGAGATTGAAAAAAACGATAATTTTAGAGAAATTGCTGAATCAAGAGTTAGTAAAGTATTTGGGACAATGAACTCAATAGCAAATACTGCTTATAAACCTAATTATGATTATACTAATCAGCAGGTGGAAGAGATATTCGAAGGATATAAGAATAAAATAGTGGAGATAAAAGGTATCTATAGTCCGTTGGAAAAATTCTCGTTTTCAATCCAGAGTAAAATAATCATTGAAAAGTGAGATAAAATGGAATTTTGGAATGACACAATTCAAATCGTCAAAGAGTGGCGACCAGTCAATTATTCAGTTTCTGAAGATGAAGACTTTGAAGCTGTGAAGAAAAAAGCAATTAGAAATTTTCAAGGTTATCTAAAATTACTTGATGAGAATACTGAAGAAGGCTACCAAGAAGTTATAAGGTTATTTACATTCAGCAAATTCTATGGTGAAGAACTGTGTAACGATGAAGAACTGAACAAATTGAGTAGAGATATAAGAGGAAGATTAAAAAAATTTCGTTCCTAAAAAGTTACTAAAAACAAAAAAATTGTTTTTTAAATAATACAAATGGTTTTTTATAACGTTGATTATGCTAACTTATAAAGATGTAAAATCTTAAACACCAAACTCAAAATCCAGTGTCCGCAAGGACGTGCCGGTTCGACCCCGGCCGCCGGTATAGTATAGAGTTAAGGAACGTGGTATATCTTCGTTCCTTTTTATATTATTTTTGGTATAATAATAGTTATTCAAATTTTATTTAGATTATGAAAGTGTAGGGAAGTATGTCTCGTTCTATCGATATATTAAAACATCGGTATTTGAAAAATATTAAAGAAAATCCTGAATTGTTTGTCGGAATTGAGTTGGAGTATCCTGTTGCAAATTTAGAAGGGGATGCTACAAATGTTGAAATTATAAAGGATCTATTTCATTATTTAGTTTCCGCTCTGGATTTCACTGTAGAAAAGGTAGATGATTTTGGCAATCCTATCCAGTTAGTAGATCCGATAAGTCAGGATGCTATTTTATTTGAAGTTTCCTATACAACGATTGAGTTTGCATTTGGTAAGGCTGAAACGATTCAAGAGGTCGAAAATCGTTTCAATAATTATATGAATGTAATTCAGAAAAAATTAAGTGAATCAAATCATGCTATTGTTGGCTGTGGCATTAATCCTAACTGGGATAAGGATGAGAACTGTCCAGTGGCTTACCCACGGTATCGCATGTTGATGGACTATTTGAATTTGAGTAGAAATGTGACTGAATCAGACTTGCATCATTTCCCTGAATATGGTGCTTTTATCTGTGGGAGTCAGGTTCAGCTGGATGTTTCAAAATCTAACTACTTACGGGTGATTAATGCTTTTACTCAAATTGAAGCAGTTAAGGCATATTTATTTGCCAATTCTGAGTTTTCAGGTGCAGATTGGGATACGAAAATTTCAAGGGACATTTTCTGGGAAGAATCGATGCATGGTATCTATCCAGAAAACGTCGGGGTCAATGCTAGACTCTTTAAAGATGAGGATGATTTTTTTGATTATCTAGATCATTCTGCAATTTTTACTGCGGAACGTGATGGACAAACCTATTATTTTTATCCGATTCAGGCTAGGGCCTATTTGCCTACACCTGAAATCCAGGCATTTGCCCTGAATGGGGATGATGTTCTTATTTCCCCTCAAGAGAAAGACTTTGAAACTCATCGTAGTTATCAGTATCAGGACTTAACGACTCGAGGAACGGTTGAGTTTCGTAGTGTGTGTACTCAGCCGCTTGATAGGACTTTTGCTTCTGCTGCCTTTCACTTGGGATTATTAGTTAATTTAGGCAAGTTAGAAGCTTGCTTAGAAACAGCACCTTTCTTTAAAGAATTTGGGCGAAATTATAAGTTTTTAAGACGACAATTTTCTAAGAAGAAGCTTACAGATGAGGAAGAAACTGCGATTATTGAAATTTCCAAAGACTTACTCCTGCTAGCTGAGGAAGGACTGGAGATGAGAAATAAGCAAGAAATGACCTACTTACAGCCTTTGAAAGAAGAATTGGGCCTATAATTTTTCTTATAAAGGGAGAATTTTCTGAAAAATCATGATATAATGGAAGAGACTATAGATAAAGGATAGAGAGTAATGACATTAGTTTATCAATCAACGCGTGATGCCAACAATACAGTAACTGCTAGCCAAGCAATTTTGCAAGGTTTGGCAACGGATGGTGGTTTGTTTACACCGCTTACTTATCCAAAGGTAGATTTGGACTTTGACAAATTGAAAGATGCTTCTTATCAGGAAGTTGCTAAGCTTGTTTTGTCAGCATTTTTAGATGACTTTACAGCTGAAGAGTTGGACTACTGTATAAACAATGCCTACGATAGCAAGTTTGATACTCCAGCTATCGCACCATTAGTGAAATTAGACGGGCAATACAACTTGGAATTGTTCCATGGTTCAACGATTGCCTTTAAGGATATGGCCTTGTCTATTTTGCCATACTTTATGACAACAGCTGCTAAGAAGCATGGTTTGGAGAACAAGATTGTCATCTTAACAGCAACATCTGGTGACACGGGGAAAGCTGCTATGGCAGGGTTTGCGGATGTTCCTGGTACAGAGATTATTGTCTTTTATCCGAAGGATGGTGTCAGCAAGGTACAAGAGTTGCAAATGACCACTCAGACTGGTGACAATACTCATGTTATCGCCATTGATGGTAACTTTGACGATGCGCAGACTAATGTGAAACATATGTTCAACGATGTGGCTCTTCGTGAGAAATTGGCTACCAACAAGTTGCAATTTTCATCTGCTAATTCTATGAACATTGGTCGTTTAGTGCCACAGATTGTTTATTATGTTTATGCCTATGCTCAGTTGGTTAAGACTGGTGAGATTGTGGCTGGTGATAAGGTCAACTTCACAGTACCAACAGGAAACTTTGGAAATATCTTGGCTGCTTTTTATGCTAAGCAAATTGGTCTCCCAGTTGGTAAATTAATCTGTGCTTCAAATGACAACAATGTTTTGACAGACTTCTTTAAAACTCGTGTCTATGATAAGAAACGTGAGTTTAAAGTAACAACTAGTCCATCTATGGATATCTTGGTATCTTCAAATTTGGAGCGTCTCATTTTCCATCTTTTGGGGAATGATGCTGAAAAGACAGCTGAACTTATGAATGCCTTGAACACGCAAGGACAATATGAGTTGACAGACTTTGATGCAGAGATTCTTGAACTATTTGCAGCTGAATATGCGACTGAGGAAGAAACAGCAGCAGAAATCAAGCGTGTTTATGAGTCAGATTCTTATATCGAGGATCCACATACGGCGGTTGCCTCAGCAGTTTATAGAAAATACCAAGCGGCTACTGGCGATGTGACTAAGACGGTGATTGCTTCAACAGCTAGTCCATACAAGTTCCCAGTAGTTGCAGTAGAAGCGGTAACAGGGAAAGTTGGCTTGACTGACTTTGAAGCCTTGGCTCAATTACATGAAATCTCAGGCGTTGCAGTGCCACCAGCAGTTGATGGCCTTGAAACAGCTCCTGTTCGTCACAAGACAACAGTGGCAGCTACTGATATGCAAGCAGCGGTTGAGGCTTATCTAGGACTTTAAGACAGAGGGAGTAAACTCGGTTGGGAAACCAACTGAGTTTCTTTTCATCAGGAGGAGAGATTGTTTAAGAAAAATAAAGACATTCTGAATATTGCCTTGCCAGCTATGGGCGAAAACTTTTTGCAAATGCTCATGGGGATGGTGGACAGTTATTTGGTTGCTCATTTAGGATTGATAGCTATTTCAGGTGTATCAGTAGCTGGCAATATTATCACGATTTACCAGGCGATTTTCATCGCTCTGGGAGCTGCTATTTCCAGTGTTATTTCAAAAAGTTTGGGGCAGAAGGATCAGTCTAAGTTAGCCTATCATGTGACTGAGGCCTTGAAGATTACCTTATTATTAAGTTTCCTTTTAGGAGCTTTGTCCCTCTTCGCTGGTCAAGAGATGATAGGACTTTTGGGGACGGAGAGGGATGTAGCTGAGAGTGGTGGACTCTACCTATCCTTGGTAGGCGGATCGATTGTTCTCTTAGGTTTAATGACTAGTTTTGGTGCCTTGATTCGTGCAACGCATAATCCACGTTTGCCTCTCTATGTGAGTCTTTTATCCAATGCCTTGAATATTCTTTTTTCAAGTATAGCTATTTTTGTTCTGGATATGGGGATAGCTGGTGTTGCTTGGGGGACAATTCTGTCTCGTTTGGTAGGTCTTGTGATTTTATGGTCGAAATTAAAGTTGCATTTTGAGAAACCGACTTTTGGTTTAGATAAGGAACTATTGACCTTGGCTTTACCAGCAGCTGGAGAGCGGCTTATGATGCGGGCTGGTGATGTCGTTATCATTGCCTTGGTCGTTTCTTTTGGGACAGAGGCCGTGGCTGGAAATGCAATCGGAGAAGTCTTGACCCAGTTTAACTACATGCCTGCCTTTGGCGTTGCTACGGCAACGGTCATGCTGGTAGCTCGAGCAGTTGGAGAGGATAATTGGGAAAGAGTCACTAGTTTGAGCAAACAAACCTTTTGGCTTTCTCTGATTCTCATGTTGCCTTTGACGCTTAGTGTCTATGCCTTAGGAATACCACTGACTCATCTCTATACGACTGATCCTCTAGCGGTGGAGGCTAGTGTTCTAGTGACACTTTTTTCACTACTTGGAACTCCTATGACGATAGGAACAGTCATCTATACAGCAGTCTGGCAGGGTTTGGGTAATGCTCGGCTTCCCTTTTATGCGACAAGTATAGGAATGTGGTGTATCCGCATTGGAACAGGATATCTGATGGGGATTGTGCTTGGTTGGGGCTTGCCCGGTATTTGGGCAGGAACCCTTTTGGATAATGGTTTTCGTTGGTTATTTCTACGTTACCGTTACCAGCGTTATATGAGCTTGAAAGGATAGAAAATGCAAAAAACAGCTTTTATTTGGGATTTAGACGGGACTTTATTGGACTCTTACGAAGCTATTTTATTAGGGATTGAGGAAACTTTTGCTCAGTTTTCTATTCCTTATGATAAGGAGAAAGTGAGAGAGTTTATCCTCAAGTATTCGGTGCAGGATTTGCTTGTGCAGGTAGCAGAAGAGCGAAAGCTAGATGTGGAAGTGCTAAATCAGGTGCGTGCCCAGAGTCTGGCTGAAAAAAATTCCCAGGTAGTTTTGATGCCAGGTGCGCGTGATGTGCTAGCTTGGGCAGAGGAATCAAGAATTCAGCAGTTTGTTTACACTCATAAGGGAGACAATGCTCTTACCATTCTAAGAGACTTGGGGTTGGAATCTTATTTTACAGAGATTATAACCAGTCAGAGTGGCTTTGCGCGCAAGCCTAATCCAGAAGCGGCTAACTATCTGATAGACAAGTATCAGTTGAATCCTGATAATACTTATTATATAGGGGATCGGACTCTGGATGTGGAATTCGCCCAGAATAGTGGGATTCGAAGTATCAACTTTTTAGAGTCAACTTATGAAGGCAATCATAGGATTCAAGGGTTAGCAGATATTACTTATATTTTTGAGAGCAAGTAACGAGAAGATTGTGTCAGTTTTGTGACAGAGACCTAACAAACTATTTCAAGTAACTGAGTTTGTTACAAGGAATAGACAGTTCTATTAAATAGGCCCGAGAGGGCTTTTTTTCTGCTCTTTTTGTGTTATCATAGACAGGTACTCATTTGAAAGGAATTTGAAAGAATGAAGAAAAGAATATTATTAGCCTCAACAGTAGCCTTGTCATTTGCCCCAGTATTGGCAACCCAAGCAGAAGAAGTTCTTTGGACTGCACGTAGTGTAGAGCAAATCCAAAACGATTTGACTAAAACGGACAACAAAACAAGTTATACCGTTCAGTATGGTGATACTTTGAGCACCATTGCAGAAGCCTTGGGTGTAGATGTCACAGTTCTTGCGAATTTGAATAAAATAACTAATATGGATCTGATTTTCCCAGAAACTGTTTTGACAACAACTGTCAATGAAGCAGAAGAAGTAACGGAAGTTGAAATCCAAATACCTCAAGCAGATTCTAGTGAGGAAGTGACAACTGCGACAGCAGATTTGACAACCAATCAAGTGACGGTTGATGATCAAACTGTTCAGCTTGTAGACCTTTCTCAACCGATTGCAGAAGCTCCAAAAGAAGTAGCATCAAATTCAGAAGTTGCAGAGACAGTGACTGCTGCAGAAGAAGTAGCACCATCTACAGAGACTTTTACCCCAGAGGAGCAAACAACCGAAACAAGTAGTGCAGTTGCAGAAGCAGCTCCTCAGGCAACGACTCCAGCTGAGAAAGAGGAAACACAAGCAAGCCCTCAGGCTGAATCAGCAGTGGAAACAACTACAACTCCAGTAGAAGAAAAAGAAGTCTCATTAAATGAAGCTACACCAACAGTTTCTACTTATTAACCAGAAGAGACGAAAACAGTTTCAACAACTTACGCGGCTCCAGCTGCGCCCGATTATGCTGGACTTGCAGTAGCGAAATCTGAAAATGCAGGTCTCCAACCACAAACGGCTGCCTTTAAAGAAGAAATTGCTAACTTGTTTGGCATCACATCCTTTAGTGGTTACCGTCCAGGGGACAGTGGAGATCATGGAAAAGGTTTGGCTATCGATTTTATGGTACCAGAAAGCTCAGAACTAGGGGATAAGATTGCGGAATACGCTATTCAAAACATGGCTAGCCGCGGCATTAGTTACATCATCTGGAAACAACGTTTCTATGCACCATTCGATAGCAAATATGGGCCAGCTAATACTTGGAACCCAATGCCAGACCGTGGTAGCGTGACAGAAAATCACTATGATCATGTTCACGTTTCAATGAATGGATAAACTAGACTTTGTAATATCATTTTGACGAATGAGATTTAGCTTTCATGATAGGAAGCGAGTCTCGTTCGTTTTTTCTTTGTCATACTCTTCGAAAATCTCTTCAAACTACGTCAGTTTTATCTGCAACCTCAAAGCTGTGCTTTGAGCAACCTACGGCTA
>NZ_VMMZ01000067.1:0-4770 GCF_013277475.1 Streptococcus sp. k-628 | reverse complement strand
GACAGATTTATTGTTTTTTCATTGTTCAGTACTACAACCTTAGTTGTAGTGCCCTGCACATTGGTTCGTCTTGTTCAGTTTTCAAAGGTCTTTGTCACTCGCTTCTCTCAAGCGACAACTGTATTAGTATATCACAACCACTTTCGCTTGTCAACACTTTTTTGAAACTTTTTAAAACTTTTTTTCATCAAGTGTTCCATCTGCAACATACTATAGTCCGTACGGGATTCGAACCCGTGTTACCGCCGTGAAAAGGCGGTGTCTTAACCCCTTGACCAACGGACCAGAGTTGTTATTTTCAACTCTTACTATTATACAGGCTTTTCAAACTTTGTCAACACCTTTTTCTAATTTTTTTAATTTTTTCAAGTACAGTTTTTCAAATTATAGTAAAAAGAGCCAGAATTGTACTGACTCTTCTATTGTTCATTAAACTTAGAAGCACGTTCTTCTCCCCACCAATAGGGGATTAGTTCTGCGACTTTCACTGTCTTTCTTGTATCGTAGTCCATCATGAATTCTGCATCTTTATTTTCAGCGTTCATCTCTAAGAGGAATTCTCTGCAAGCACCACAGGGCATTCCTGAACTTCCACCATAAGGTGGTTTATCTCGAAAGGCTAATACTTTCTTAACCTTAGTTTGTCCTGAAAATTGATACATATTAAAGAGTGCCGCCCGTTCTGCGCAGAGATGGAAAACACCACAGGTTCCCTCCATACAGAATCCTGTAAATATTTGTCCATCTTCTGCTTCTACTGCCGCTACAACATGGTTGGCATAAACAAAATCAGATACTTCATGTGGATCGTATAGCTTCTGTGCTTCTTCGTACATCTTTTCCCAGATGTCCATTATTGTGCCCTTCTTATTTAGAGATTTCTTTTAACATACTTTCGATATGCTGGATTGATTTTTCACGACCTAACAAGAAGATAGTATCTGGCAATTCTGGTCCATGCATTTCACCTGAAACAGCAATACGAATTGGCATGAAGAGATTTTTCCCTTTAATACCGGTTTCTTTTTGAACAGCTTTGATTTGTGGGAAGATATTTTCTGTTACAAATTCATCATCTCTCATCGCTTCAAGTTTTGCTTTGAAGGCTTCAAGAACTGTTGGGACTGTTTCCCCCGCCATGACTTCGCGCTCTGCTTCTGTCAATTCTGGGAAATCTGAGAAGAAGAGATCTGTCAATGGGATAATCTCATCTACTGATTTCATTTGTGGTTTATAGAGCTCAACTAATTTTTCAGCCTTATCAGTCAATCGGCCTGCTTCTTCTAGGAATGGTTTTGCCATTTCAAAGATAGTTTCTAGGTCTGCATTCTTGATATAATCATTGCTCATCCAGTCGAGTTTCTTCTGGTCAAAGGCTGCTGGAGACTTGCTCAGGCGGTTTTCATCGAAAAGTTTAATGAGTTCTTCACGAGAGAAGATTTCATCTTCTCCACCTGGGTTCCAACCAAGAAGGGCGATAAAGTTAAAGACCGCTTCTGGTAAATAGCCTTTTTTACGGTAGTCTTCGATAAACTGAAGGGTGTTGGTGTCACGTTTAGACAATTTTTTCCCAGTTTCAGAGTTGATAATCAAGGTCATGTGACCAAACTCTGGAGCTTCCCAACCAAGTGCTTCATAAACCATGAGCTGTTTTGGTGTATTAGCAATGTGGTCATCTCCACGGATTACGTGAGAAATTTGCATATCATGGTCATCGATGACAACGGCAAAGTTGTAAGTTGGGTAACCGTCTTTCTTTTGGATAACCCAGTCACCACCAATATTGCCACCTTCAAATTCGATATCACCTTTGACCATATCATACCACTTGTAGATACCTGACTCATTGACAGCCAAACGAACCGTTGGGATGATCCCTGCTGCTTCACGTTCTGCGATGTAAGCTGCTTTTTCTTCTTCACTCATACCAAGGTATTCATTGATGTAGCGTGGTGTTTCGCCAGCTGCTTCTTGGCGTTCGCGTTCAGCTGCCAACTCTTCTTCTATAACATAAGATTTGTAGGCTTTTCCTTCAGCTAGCAATTGGTCGATGTATTTTTGATACAAGTCCAAACGCTCAGACTGGCGGTAGTTTTCATGTGTTTCTGGGCTTTCATCCCAATCCATGCCTAACCAGCGAAGGTTTTCAAGCTGTGAACGTTCCCCATCCTCGACATGACGTTTACGGTCAGTATCTTCAATACGGATAATAAAAGTTCCACCATGATGACGTGCGTAAAGGTAGTTGAACAATGCTGTACGAGCATTTCCGATGTGTAGTAGTCCTGTTGGACTTGGTGCGTAACGTACGCGGATATCTTTTGACATAGTTTCTCCTATAAAGTCTCTAGGCGTCTGCCTTTTTGCTCTCTATATTATATCACAAGTCTTGGCTGAGTCCAATTTCTATGGATAAAGAGAGTAAAAAGAGTGGACAAACCACTCTTTTCTTCTATTATAGACGTGCGTTAAGTTCTTTGCTCAATTCTTCAAATCCTGGTTTTCCAAGAAGGGCAAACATGTTACGTTTGTAAGCTTCAACACCTGGTTGGTCAAATGGGTTGATGGCATTCAAGTAACCTGAAAGGGCGATAGCCAATTCGAAGAAGTAGATAGTGTAACCAAGAGTGAAGGCGTCTTGCTCTGGAAGAGTCACATACATGTTTGGTACATCACCATCTGTGTGGGCAAGAAGAACACCATCAGTCGCTTTTTTGTTTACAAAGTCAACGTCTTTTCCTTGAAGGTAACCAAGTCCATCAAGGTCTTCTTCCAAGCTAGGGATAATCACGTTCTTGCGAGGTTTGTCAACACGGACAACTGTTTCAAACATGATACGAGTTCCTTCTTGGATAAATTGACCAAGGGAGTGCAAGTCAGTTGAGAAGTTGGCTGAAGTTGGGTAGATACCTTTTTGGTCTTTTCCTTCTGATTCACCAGCCAATTGTTTCCACCATTCTGAGAAGTATTGAAGTGATGGCTCGTAGTTTACCAAGATCTCAGTTGCATAGCCTTTACGGTAAAGGATGTTACGAACTGCTGCGTATTGGTAAGCTTCGTTTTCAGAAATTTTATCTGAAGTGTAGTCTTTGCGAGCTGCGTTAGCGCCTTCCATAAGAGCTTTGATATCAGCTCCTGATGCTGCGATTGGAAGCAAACCAACTGCTGTCAATACTGAGAAGCGTCCACCGATGTCGTCTGGAACAACAAATGTTTCCCAACCGTTAGCATCTGCTTCAACCTTAACCGCACCTTTTTGGCGGTCAGTTGTTGCATAGATACGTTTGTTGGCTTCTTCTTGTCCGTATTTCTTAACCAAGAGTTCTTTGAAAACACGGAAAGCGATAGCTGGTTCAGTTGTTGTACCTGATTTAGAAATCACGTTTACTGAGAAGTCTTTGTCTGCAACATACTCTACCAAGTCAGCAAGGTAAGTAGATGAGATTGAGTTTCCTGCGTAAAGGATTTGTGGAGCCTTGCGTTCTTCTTTTGTTTGCAAGTTAGCAAAGTGGTGGTTCAAGAAGTCGATTGCTGCTTTGGCACCAAGGTAAGATCCACCGATACCGATAACAACCAAAACATCGCTGTCTGATTTGATTTGCTCAGCAGCTTTCAAGATGCGGTCAAATTCTTCGCGGTCGTAATTTTCAGGAAGGTCCAACCATCCTAAGAAGTCGCTACCAGCACCAGTTCCTTTACGGATCAATTCATCTGCTGCTGTTACTTGTGATTGCATGTATTCCACTTCATGTGGTGCAACAAATTTGTCTAAAACTTTTGAATAATCAAATTTAATATGTGACATGTTATTCCTCCAATATTTCTTCTTTTCTATCATAACGCTTACCTTCGTTTTTTTCAAGTTTTTTGTCGAATTTCTCCAATTTTTATCAGAATTCAAACGTTTGCGTAAAAATGCCATATTCTAAAAATTTTGAAATAATAAAAGAAAGAACGACCAGATGTTCCAGTCGTTATAGTTCATTCAACAAATACTCAAATAATTCTAAATTGCCATCTTCTTCATTAACCAGAAATTCTGGATGCCACTGCAAACCGATAATGCGGTGTTCATCGATAGACTCAATCGCTTCGATGGTTTGGTCTCTTGGATCAATAGCGGTTACACGGAAATTAGGGGCCAAATCTTTAATGCTTTGACGATGGACCGAGTTGACCTGACTTTCTTTTCCAAATAGCTTAGCCACCACGCTTCCTTCCACTGTCTCAATAGAGTGAGATGTCCCGAAAGGTAGTCCTTGCCAGTGACCTTCGATTTCTTGATTGAGGGTTCCACCAAAGGCAACATTGACAAGTTGAACACCGCGACAGATTGCCATAATTGGTTTATTCTGACGAAGCGCTTCTTTCAAGAGAGCCAATTCAAATTCATCACGGACCAGATTATAATCATCACTCTCGATAGTCTTTTTCTCTCCATAAAACTGAGGATGGACATTTTGACCGCCTGTTAAGATAAGTTTGTCAATCATTTCCACATAATCGCGTACAACTGACTCATCACCAACAGGAATGACTAAAGGGAGACCACCGACTTGACGAATACTCTCTGCGAATCTACAAGATACAGATGAATGAATGTTTTTGCCTTCTGCGTCTACAGGACATAGATTTGCAGCAACTCCTACAACCGTTCTAGCCATGATGCCTCTCCTTTCGAATGTTAATACTCTTCGAAAATCAAATTCAAACCACGTCAGCGTCGCCTTACCGTACTCAAGTACAGCTTGCGGCTAGCTTCCTAGTTTG
>NZ_VMMZ01000066.1:0-44106 GCF_013277475.1 Streptococcus sp. k-628 | reverse complement strand
ATATCTACGGCAAGGTGAAGCTGACGTGGTTTGAAGAGATTTTCGAAGAGTATTAGCGACTAGTTAGCTAGGAAAGGAAGATATTTGTGACAAATAATAAACTGTATTCGTTGGTAGAATTTAGAAATAAAATATATGAAGAATTAGAACTTTCCAGAAGTGATTTAGCGATTTTACTATGTGCCATGCTTATCGCCTCTATCGGATTAAATATGGATTCGACTCCCGTGATTATTGGAGCCATGTTAATCTCTCCTTTGATGACACCTATTCTGGGGGTGGGGCTCTCTCTAGCTATATTTGATTTTAAATTGTTAAGAAAATCTTTTAAAATATTAGCTATTCAAATTCTTGCCAGTTTAATAGCTTCAACACTTTATTTTTATCTTTCTCCTATTTCGTATGCTAGTTCTGAGATTGTTGCTAGAACCTCTCCGACTATTTGGGATGTTCTCATTGCTTTTGTAGGAGGGATAGCTGGTATTATTGGTGCTAGGAAAAAAGAGACCAATAATATTGTCCCTGGTGTCGCCATTGCAACTGCCTTGATGCCTCCTCTTTGTACAGTAGGTTATGCTATTGCTTCTGCTAATCTAAAATTTATCATAGGCTCCTCTTACCTATTCCTCATCAATTGTAGCTTTATTGTCATTGCGACTTATATAGGTGTCAGGTTGATGATGGTTAAGAAGCACTATTTTAGAGATAATGAAGAAGATTCTAAAATGCGCAGGATTTTGCTTTTAGTTGCTGTTTTGCTGATGATTCCGAGTTTCATCTCTGCAACGACTTTAGTCAGAGAAACGTTGAAAAAAGAGTCCCTTAATAAATTTATATCGGAGCAGTTTCAGGGACATAATATTTTGAAAAAAACCTATTCTAAAAAGAATCATACCCTAAAGCTAACCATTTCAGGAAATTAT
This sequence comes from Streptococcus sp. k-628, assembly GCF_013277475.1. NCBI lineage: Bacteria > Bacillati > Bacillota > Bacilli > Lactobacillales > Streptococcaceae > Streptococcus > Streptococcus sp. k-628. The sequence continues at coordinate 43,183 of NZ_VMMZ01000066.1, read as the reverse complement.
TTGACAGAAGAAGAGCTTGATATGATTTCCAGTAAGAGGGGGGACTATGGTTTAAGTGATGTTTCTGTTCAAGTTTCCCAATTGTCTGATTCGGAACAACTTAGCAAGGAAGAACTGGTAGAATATTTCTTCCAGTATATCAAGGATAAGGAAGCAAAAGAAAAGGAAAAAGCCAAGAAATTTGATACAGAGTCTGAGGAACAATAATTTCTTGAGAATAGCTGGTTTTTCTCGTGAGTCTTCTATGTATATCAAAGGAAGACTGAGGTCTTAAGTATAAAACTTTTCTTCTATTATAGTAGCTAAGTCTTGACAGTTATGGCAAAATGGTTTACACTTTATAAAGTTTATTACTTTGAAAAGGTGTGATACTGTGGCTACGGCAACAAAAAAGAAAAAATCAACAGTTAAAAAAAATCTAGTCATCGTGGAGTCGCCTGCTAAGGCGAAAACGATTGAAAAATATCTAGGCAGAAACTACAAGGTTTTAGCCAGTGTCGGGCATATACGTGATTTGAAGAAATCCAGTATGTCCGTCGATATTGAAAATAATTATGAACCGCAATATATCAATATCCGAGGAAAAGGTCCTCTTATCAATGACTTGAAAAAAGAAGCCAAAAAAGCTAATAAAGTCTTTCTCGCAAGTGACCCGGACCGTGAAGGAGAAGCGATTTCTTGGCATTTGTCCCATATTCTCAATTTGGATGAAAATGATGCCAACCGTGTGGTCTTCAATGAAATCACCAAGGATGCGGTCAAAAATGCTTTTAAAGAACCTCGCAAGATTGATATGGACTTGGTCAATGCCCAACAGGCTCGTCGTGTCCTAGACCGCTTGGTGGGCTATTCGATTTCGCCTATTTTGTGGAAAAAGGTCAAGAAGGGCTTGTCAGCAGGTCGCGTTCAGTCTATTGCGCTTAAGTTAATCATTGACCGTGAAAATGAAATCAATTCTTTCCAGCCAGAAGAATACTGGACAATTGATGGTGTCTTTAAAAAGGGAACCAAGCAATTTCAGGCTTCCTTCTATGGAGTAGATGGCAAAAAGCTGAAACTGACTAGTAATGACGAGGTCAAGGAAGTTATGTCTCGTCTGACTAGTAAAGACTTTTCAGTGGATCAGGTAGATAAGAAAGAGCGCAAGCGCAATGCTCCATTACCCTATACTACTTCATCTATGCAGATGGATGCTGCCAATAAAATTAACTTCCGTACTCGAAAGACCATGATGGTTGCCCAGCAGCTCTATGAAGGGATCAATATCGGTTCTGGTGTGCAAGGTTTGATTACCTATATGCGTACCGATTCGACTCGTATCAGTCCAGTAGCGCAGAACGAAGCAGCAAGTTTCATTACGGACCGTTTTGGTAGCAAATATTCTAAGCATGGTAGCAAGGTCAAAAATGCATCAGGTGCTCAGGATGCCCATGAGGCTATTCGTCCGTCAAGTGTCTTTAATACACCGGAAAGCATCGCTAAGTATCTGGACAAGGATCAACTCAAGCTTTATACTCTTATTTGGAATCGTTTTGTAGCAAGCCAGATGACAGCTGCTGTCTTTGATACCATAGCCGTTAAATTGTCTCAAAATGGGGTTCAATTTGCTGCCAATGGTAGTCAGGTTAAGTTTGATGGTTATCTTGCCATTTATAATGATTCTGACAAGAATAAGATGTTACCGGACATGGCTGTTGGAGATGTGGTGAAACAGGTTAATAGCAAACCAGAGCAACATTTCACCCAACCGCCTGCTCGTTATTCTGAAGCGACACTGATCAAGACCTTGGAGGAAAATGGGGTTGGACGTCCGTCCACCTATGCGCCCACCATTGAAACTATTCAGAAACGTTATTATGTTCGCCTTGCAGCCAAACGTTTTGAACCGACAGAGTTGGGAGAAATTGTTAATAAGCTCATCGTTGAATATTTCCCAGATATCGTAAACGTGACCTTCACAGCTGAAATGGAAGGCAAACTGGATGATGTCGAAGTCGGAAAAGAGCAGTGGCAACGTGTCATTGATGCCTTTTACAAACCATTCTCTAAAGAGGTTGCCAAGGCTGAAGAAGAAATGGAAAAAATCCAGATCAAGGATGAACCAGCTGGATTTGATTGTGAAGTGTGTGGCAGTCCAATGGTTATTAAACTTGGTCGTTTTGGTAAGTTCTACGCTTGTAGTAATTTCCCAGATTGCCGTCATACCCAAGCAATCGTGAAAGAAATCGGCGTAGAGTGTCCAAGTTGTCATCAGGGACAAATCATTGAACGTAAAACCAAACGTAATCGTCTCTTCTATGGTTGCAATCGCTATCCAGAATGTGAATTTACCTCTTGGGATAAGCCTGTTGGTCGTGACTGTCCAAAATGTGGCAACTTCCTCATGGAGAAAAAAGTCCGTGGTGGTGGCAAGCAGATTGTTTGTAGCAAGGGTGACTACGAAGAAGAAAAGATTAAATAAGAAGAGAGTCCTGAAAGTGAATTTCAGGCTCTTTTGGTTGGAACTTGACAAAATTCATCATTTTATGCGAAACTAGAAGAAGATTATTTTATACTCAATGAAAATCAAAGAGCAAACTAGGAAACTAGCCGCAGGTTGCTCAAAGTACTGCTTTGAGGTTGCAGATAAGACTGACGAAGTCAGGAACCATACCTACGGTAAGGCGACGTTGACGTTTTTCGAAGAGATTTTCGAAGAGTATTAATTAGGAGTAGTTATGCGTCTTATCTATCTGATAATTGGTTTTTTATCACTGGCTTTGGCTATTATTGGGGTTGTCTTGCCCTTGTTGCCGACAACGCCTTTCCTTTTGTTGTCTATTGCTTGTTTCTCCAGAAGTTCCAAACGTTTCGAAGACTGGCTTTATCATACCAAGCTCTATCAAACATATGTAGCTGATTTTCGGGAAACCAAGTCAATTGCGCGTGAACGTAAGAAAAAAATCATCGTATCCATCTACATCTTGATGGGAATTTCCATTTATTTTGCCCCTCTCTTACCAGTCAAAATCAGTCTGGGTGCTTTGACCATCTTTATCACCTATTATCTCTTTAAGGTTATTCCAGACAAAGAATAAGTAAAATTTGTAACTATTTCCCTTGATAAAATTGAAAGCATATTCACAATAATATGATATAATAAATTTAAAGTAATCTTCAAGGAGAATCAAATGGTTTACGAATTTTGTGCTGAAAATGTGACCTTGCTTGAAAAAGCTATGGAGGCTGGAGCTCGTCGAATCGAACTCTGTGATAATCTAGCAGTTGGTGGGACAACACCAAGCTATGGAGTAACTAAGGCAGCAGTTGAACTGGCAGCTAACTATGATACGACCATCATGACCATGATTCGCCCACGTGGTGGCGACTTTGTCTATAATGATATGGAAATTGCTATTATGCTAGAAGACATTCGCTTGACTGCTCAGGCTGGAAGTCAAGGGGTTGTATTTGGTACCTTAACTGCTGATAAGAAGTTGGATAAGCCTAATCTTGAAAAGTTAATTGCTGCATCAAAAGGAATGGAAATTGTCTTCCACATGGCCTTTGATGAATTGAGTGATGAAGAGCAGTTGGAGGCTATTGACTGGCTCAGCCAAGCCGGTGTCACTCGTATCCTAACTCGTGCTGGTGTGTCTGGTGACTCCTTAGAAAAACGCTTTGCTCACTATCACAGAATTTTAGAGCACGCTAAAGGTAAAATTGAAATTCTACCTGGTGGAGGGATTGACCTTGACAACCGTCAAACCTTTATCGATCAGCTAGGCGTGACTCAATTGCATGGAACTAAGGTTGTCTTTTAAAAAATAGAAAGGAACTGCTAGCTTTGGGTAGCAGTTTTCACTTATGTTTGAAATTTTTAAATCCTATCAGTTTAATAAAGAAAAAGCTCATGCCTATGGTTTTGTAGAAAATGGGGAAGTCTGGAATTATAGCTCCAAGATTTTGCAGGGTGACTTTGTCATGGTTTTGTCCATCACTGCTGATAATGTGAGTTTTCAGGTCTTTGATCAGGAAACGGGTGACCTCTATCCTCAAGTTCATATGGAAAGTATGACAGGAAGTTTTGTTGCAAGTGTCCGTGAGGCTTGTCTGGAGATTCTCTACCAGATTCGGAAGGCTTGTTTTGATGTACAAGATTTTATCTGTCCTCAGACTAAGCGTATCATGGCTCAGATTCAGGAAAAGTATGGTAATCAGTTGGAGTATCTGTGGGAAAAATCACCTGATACGGCAGTCTTAAGACATGAAAGTAATAAAAAGTGGTATGCCGTCTTGATGAAAATCTCTTGGGATAAGCTGGAAAAAGGTAGAGAAGGTCTAGTCGAAGCAGTCAATCTCAAACACGACCAAGTAGCAGATTTGCTTTCAAAAAAGGGCATTTATCCAGCCTTTCATATGAACAAACGCTACTGGATTAGTGTGGCACTTGATGATACTTTATCAGATGAAGAAGTACTGGAATTGATAGAAAAAAGTTGGAATTTAACTTCTAAAAAATGAAACATTTAAAGGATTTTCAAGAACTTTCAATTAGCTAAATATTCTATACTGAAGAAATTTTCAGAAAATATTGGATTTTTTCTTGACAAGTGCTTTTGCCTATGCTAAAATACTAAACAAGATATCAAACGAAGGAGAAAGTCAAACATGAAAACAGCTAAGTTTAATCAATTTGCTTTGTTGTTGAGGTACTCGGGCTAGTGCAAAAAGCATTAGTCCTGTTTGGCTTACCAAGCGGGAGTAAATCAACATCTCGCTTGGGTTTCTGAGCGAGATGTTTTTTTAAAACCACATTTGGGAAAGGGGAAATCTTATGAGAACAGTTGAATTTCTAGATACCAGCCTTCGGGATGGAGAGCAGACACCCGGTGTTAACTTTTCAATCAAAGAAAAAATTGCCATAGCAAGGCAGCTTGAGAAATGGGGTATTTCAGCCATTGAAGCTGGTTTTCCGGCGGCGAGTCCTGATTCATTCACAGCAGTGCAGGAGATTGCTAAGGCCTTGAAGAAAACGGCGGTAACTGGTCTGGCCCGCTCTGTCAAGTCTGATATTGATGCTTGTTACGAGGCCCTAAAGGACGCCAAGTATCCACAGGTTCACGTCTTTATCGCTACCAGTCCCATTCATCGTAAGTACAAGCTCAATAAGAGCAAGGAAGAGATTCTAGAAGCTATTAAGGAGCATGTTTCTTATGCCCGTTCTAAGTTTGAAGTGGTCGAATTCTCTCCTGAGGATGCGACTAGAACGGAGTTGGACTTTCTCCTACAAGTCGTTCAAACAGCGGTAGACGCAGGTGCATCTTATATCAATATCCCTGATACGGTTGGATTCACCACTCCAGAAGAGTACGGAGCTATCTTCAAACACTTGATTGAGAATGTCAAGACAGATCGTCAGATTATCTATTCGCCTCACTGTCATGATGACCTCGGAATGGCAGTGGCTAATAGTCTTGCTGCTGTCAAGAATGGGGCAGGACGTGTCGAAGGAACCATCAATGGTATCGGGGAGCGAGCTGGAAATGCTGCTTTAGAAGAAATAGCAGTTGCGCTCAATATTCGCCAAGATTACTACCAAGCAGAAACCAGTATTGTCCTAAATGAGACCATCAATACGTCAGAAATGGTTTCTCGCTTCTCAGGAATTCCAGTTCCTAAAAACAAGGCTGTGGTTGGTGGTAATGCTTTTTCTCATGAATCTGGTATTCACCAAGATGGAGTTCTTAAAAATCCTCTCACTTATGAGATTATCACCCCTGAATTGGTCGGTGTTAAGAGTAATAGTCTTCCGCTTGGTAAATTGTCAGGTCGCCATGCCTTTGTTGAGAAACTAAGAGAATTGACCCTAGACTTTTCAGAAGAGGATATCAAGCCACTCTTTGCTAAGTTCAAGGCTCTGGCAGACAAGAAACAAGAAATCACAGATGCAGATATTCGTGCGCTGGTCGCTGGAACCATGGTTGAAAACCCTGAAGGATTCCACTTTGATGATTTACAACTTCAAACTCATGCAGATAATGACATTGAAGCAATCGTTAGTCTAGCCAATATGGATGGTGAAAAAGTCGAATTTAATGCCACAGGGCAAGGTTCCGTTGAAGCAATCTTTAACGCTATCGATAAGTTCTTTAACCAATCCGTCCGCTTGGTGTCTTACACTATTGACGCGGTGACGGATGGAATTGATGCCCAGGCTCGGGTTTTGGTCACTGTTGAAAACAGAGATACAGAAACCATCTTTAATGCAGCAGGGCTTGATTTCGATGTATTGAAAGCATCTGCTATTGCCTACATTAATGCTAATACCTTTGTTCAAAAAGAGAATGCAGGTGAGATGGGACGTAGCGTTTCCTATCGTGATATGCCTAGTGTGTAAAGGAGAAGGCTATGAAAAAGAAAATAGTAGCTCTAGCAGGGGACGGAATTGGCCCAGAAATCATGGAGGCTGGTTTAGAGGTTCTGGAAGCCCTAGCTGAAAAAACAGATTTTGAGTATGAAATAGACAGATGCCCTTTTGGCGGTGCAGGTATTGATGCAGCGGGCCATCCCTTACCTGATGAAACTCTCAAGGCATGTAGAGAAGCAGATGCTATCCTACTAGCAGCTATCGGTAGTCCTCAGTATGATGGAGCAGCGGTTCGCCCTGAACAAGGCCTGCTGGCTCTCCGTAAGGAACTCAATCTCTATGCCAATATTCGCCCAGTCAAAATCTTTGATAGTCTCAAGCATTTGTCACCTCTCAAACCAGAACGAATTGCTGGTGTAGATTTTGTCGTGGTGCGGGAGTTGACAGGTGGGATTTACTTTGGAGATCATATCCTTCAAGAGCGCAAAGCGCGTGATATCAACGACTATAGCTATGAGGAAGTGGAGCGGATTATTCGTAAGGCCTTTGAGATTGCAAGAAATCGCAGAAAAATCGTTACTAGTATTGATAAGCAAAATGTTCTAGCGACCTCAAAACTCTGGCGGAAAGTAGCTGAGGAAGTCGCGCAGGATTTCCCAGATGTAACCTTGGAACACCAGTTAGTTGACTCAGCTGCCATGCTCATGATTACCAATCCTACTAAGTTTGATGTCATCGTGACAGAAAATCTTTTCGGAGATATTCTATCTGATGAATCAAGCGTTTTATCTGGTACACTTGGAGTCATGCCATCAGCCAGTCATTCGGAAAATGGACCAAGTCTTTATGAACCCATTCACGGTTCAGCACCTGATATTGCAGGTCAAGGAATTGCCAATCCTATCTCCATGATTTTATCAGTGGCCATGATGTTGAGAGATAGTTTTGGACGTTATAAGGATGCGAATCGTATCGAGCATGCTGTTGAGGCAAGTTTAGCGGATGGCATTTTAACGAGAGATCTAGGAGGACAGGCTTCGACCAAGGAAATGACAGAAGCTATTATTGCAAGGTTATGAAGTTAGACGAAAAAATTACTCTAGTCCTTTTGATTTGGAATGTCATGGTTTTCTTGATTTATGGTATTGACAAATCTAAGGCAAGGAGAAGCGCTTGGCGCATCCCTGAGAAAATCTTACTTATTTTAGCCTTTACTTGTGGTGGTTTTGGTGCCTGGTTAGCAGGAATCATCTTTCATCACAAGACTAGAAAATGGTACTTTAAGACGGTTTGGTTTCTCGGGATGGCGACCACACTAGTAGCCTTATATTTTATTTGGAGGTAATGGATGGCAGGAAAATCAATTTTTGATAAATTATGGGACCGTCATGTCATCACAGGAGATGAGGGGCAGCCCCAACTCATGTATGTGGACCAGCACTATATCCACGAGGTGACCAGTCCTCAGGCATTTCAAGGATTACGAGACGCAGGTCGTAGATTGAGACGACCAGACTTGACATTTGGAACCTTTGACCACAATGTCCCGACGGTCAATATCTACGATATTCGAGATGTCATTTCCAAGGCACAAATTGATAAACTGGCTGAAAATGTTGAGGAGTTTGGGATTGAACATGCGGCCCACGGTTCTGAAAAACAAGGAATTGTTCACATGGTTGGACCAGAAACTGGAAGAACTCAACCAGGAAAATTCATCGTCTGTGGAGACAGCCATACCGCAACCCACGGAGCTTTCGGAGCAATCGCCTTTGGGATTGGGACCAGTGAGGTCGAGCATGTCTTCGCTACCCAGACACTCTGGCAGGTCAAACCCAAGAAAATGTTGGTAGAATTCACTGGAGTTCCTCAAAAAGGAGTTTATTCCAAGGATTTCATTTTAGCCTTGATTGCCAAGTACGGCGTTGCTTGCGGCGTTGGATACGTGGTGGAATATCGTGGACAAGCGATTGATGCACTGAGCATGGAAGAGCGCATGACCATCTGCAATATGTCCATCGAGTTTGGATCCAAGATGGGAATCATGAATCCGGATCAAACCACCTATGATTATCTCAAGGGACGAGAATGTGTTCCAGAGGACTTTGAAGAGGCTGTGGCTGATTGGAAAACAATTGTCAGTGATGATGATGCCGTTTACGATAAGGTTATTCAGATGGATGTCTCAGACTTGGCTCCCATGGTGACCTGGGGAACCAATCCTGCTATGGGCGTTGACTTTGATAGTAGTTTCCCAGAAATTAAGGATATGAATGATGAGCGAGCCTACAATTACATGGATTTGGAACCAGGTCAAAAGCCAGCGGATATTGAACTAGGCTATATCTTTATCGGTTCTTGTACCAATGCTCGTCTCAGTGACTTGCAACTGGCTGCGCGATTTGTCAAAGGGAAGAAAATTGCTCCTAACTTAACGGCTATCGTAGTTCCGGGCTCTCGTCCTGTCAAACGAGCTGCTGAGAAGTTGGGTTTGGACAAGGTTTTCCTAGACGCTGGTTTTGAGTGGAGAGACCCAGGTTGCTCCATGTGCCTAGGGATGAATCCTGACAAGGTCCCTGATGGTGTCCACTGCGCCTCAACCAGCAATCGCAACTTTGAAGACAGGCAGGGATTTGGGGCTAAGACCCATCTCTGCAGTCCAGCCATGGCAGCAGCAGCAGCTATCGCAGGGCGCTTCGTAGATGTTCGGCTAATGCCAGAAGCCCAGTAAGGAGAGGTTATGGAGAAATTTACAGTTTATACAGGAACGACTGTTCCTCTTATGAATGATAACATTGATACTGACCAAATCCTACCCAAGCAGTTTCTAAAGTTAATTGATAAAAAAGGCTTTGGTAAGTACCTCATGTATGCTTGGCGTTATTTGGATGACAAGTATACTGAGGACCCAGACTTTGTCTTTAATCGACCTGAATACCGCAAAGCTAGTATTCTCATCTCAGGGGATAACTTTGGGGCAGGATCTTCGAGGGAACACGCAGCTTGGGCTCTAGCGGACTATGGTTTTAAGGTCGTAATTGCAGGATCTTTCGGTGATATTCATTACAATAATGAACTCAATAATGGCATGTTGCCTATTGTACAGCCCAGAGAGGTTAGAGAGAAACTAGCCCAGCTAAAACCAAGTGACCAGGTAACTGTGGATTTGGAACAACAAAAAATCATCTCACCAGTTGGAGAATTCACTTTTGAAATCGATAGCGAGTGGAAACACAAGCTCTTAAATGGTTTGGATGATATCGGAATTACCTTGCAGTACGAAGATTTGATTGCTGCTTATGAAAAACAACGACCAGCCTACTGGCAGGATTAGAAGAAAATTAGAAAAGGAAATAGAATTATGACAAAACACATTCAATGGAAGGGAACACTTTCACAAGAAGGCTATGATATTTTAAAAGGTGAGGGCGGATGTATCGTTTGTCCTACAAAAGTTGGTTATATCATCATGACTAGTGACAAGGCAGGTCTTGAACGCAAGTTCGCAGCCAAAGAGCGTAACCGTAACAAACCAGGTGTTGTTCTCTGCGGTAGCATGGATGAGCTTCGTGCTTTAGCACAACTCAATCCAGAAATTGAAGCCTTCTACCAAAAACATTGGGATGAAGATATTCTTCTTGGTTGTATCCTTCCTTGGAAACCAGAAGCCTTTGAAAAACTCAAAGCATACGGTGATGGCCGTGAAGAACTGATGACTGACGTTCGTGGTACTAGCTGTTTCGTTATCAAATTTGGGAAAGCTGGTGAACAATTGGCTGCCAAACTTTGGGAAGAAGGCAAGATGGTTTATGCCTCATCAGCTAACCCATCTGGAAAAGGAAACCGTGGTAAGGTAGAAGGCATCGGAGAACGTATCGAAGGAGCAGTGGATCTTGTCATTGAAGCAGACGACTATGTGGCATCTATCCAGCCTGACAAAACGATTGAAACTCGCTACGAGCAAGGCGTGATGGTGTCTATGGTCGATAAGGACGGCAAACTCATCCCAGAACAAGGAGGAGCACGTTCAACTTCACCAGCTCCAGTTGTGATTCGCAAAGGGCTTGACATTGATAAAATCATGATGCACCTGTCAGACACCTTTAACTCATGGGACTACCGCCAGGGAGAGTATTATTAATATTTAAAAGAAGTCTAGTGTTATGAGGTAATAAAGCTCTCTACATTAGGCTTTTTCTTTAGAAATTCTTTTCTTTTTCTATAGGATATGATATGCTAGAGATGAACTATATATTAATAGAATTTACTTGTGAAAGTAAATTAAAGGAGTATTCAAATGAACAGTGAACAAAATAACTATTTTTTTGTTGGTACAAAATTTGGTGATGATGATTATCTTGAATATTTTAGGGAAGAAGGAAAGTGGGAATTAGGATGGCATAACAACGAGGAAAATAAACAGTATCAAAAAATGTTAAAGTTGTTTAATAAAATTAAACCAGGTGACGTTTTATTTGCTAAATCCACATATGTCAAAAAGAAGAATTTACCTTTTGTAAAGAAAGATGATTCAAAGGTTTCTGTGATGAAAATTCGTGGAATGGCGACTGCTAAAGAGGTTTTAGATGATGGGCATACGATTATTGTTGATTGGAAAAAAGAGTATATAGAGAGGGAGTGGTTTTTCTTTACGGGGCAAGAAACAATATGGTTTCCATCAGATATTAAGTATCGAACTAAAGAGACTAACCAGTTAATAAAATTTGCTGCAAGTGATGAAATCATAATTCAAGACTATGACTATTTTTTGAATCATCCTAATTGGAAAAAGTATAAAAAATTAGAAAGTGAAACTATGTTAAGGAATGATTTTTTATTTAATTATAGTGCTATATTAAGAAAATCCAAAAACCTCATCCTCCGTGGTGCACCTGGTACAGGAAAAACTTATCTTGCTAAAGAAATTGCTATGGAGTTAACGGGTGGCAACGAAGACCAAATCGGATTTGTACAATTTCACCCATCCTATGATTATACGGATTTTGTGGAGGGTTTAAGACCGGTATCAAATGGGGATGGAGCTATTGAGTTTAAATTACAAGATGGTATTTTTAAGCAATTTTGTCAGAGAGCGAAAGAAGCTCAGAAAACTGGAGGCCAAGATAATTTTGAGGAAGCGTGGGCTAAACTAACGGATGCTATCAATGAAAAGCAAGGACAATACTTCTTCCCTCGTAGTTCTGTTCCAGCCAGTTTAAATAGTCAAGGGAATGTGAAATTTGATTCTCCTGTTGCTACCAAAGAAAAAGTGTATCTTTTGTACAAGGGTGAAGATACTAATTTAAAGTACGAAACTTATCAAAAAATCGTTTTAGATCACATGAAAGAAAGTTATGGATTATGTGATTATGTATCTCCAATGATTGACACAGACAAGAAATTCGTCTTCATCATTGATGAAATCAACCGTGGGGAGATTTCTAAGATTTTTGGGGAACTCTTTTTCTCTATCGACCCTGGTTATCGTGGTAAAAAGGGAAGTGTTTCTACCCAATATGCAAATCTACACGAAACTGACGAAAAGTTTTATATCCCCGAAAATGTTTACATCATCGGAACAATGAATGATATTGACCGCTCGGTGGACACCTTTGATTTTGCTATGCGTCGTCGTTTCCGTTTTGTTGAAGTTACTGCTGAAAGCCAATTAGGTATGCTCGATACTGCTCTTGGTGATAAAGCTGAAGAAGCAAAAATTCGTCTAAGAAACTTGGATGCTGCTATTGAAAATGTTCAGGAGTTAAACAGTCATTATCATATCGGACCAAGTTATTTTCTTAAGTTGAAGGATGTAGATTTTGACTATGAATTACTCTGGTCTGATTACCTCAAACCGCTTTTGGAAGATTACTTACGGGGTTCTTATGAAGAGGATGAAACTCTGGAGACATTGAAAAAAGCATTTAATCTGATAAATAACGAGCATACAGAACCCCAAGATACTGGTGATAATAATGCGGATCACTGATAATCAGCATAAAATTGCTAAGGAAGGCTTTGTTGCAGAATATCCCAAACTAAGTCAAGCACTTCTTGATAGAACACTGGATAACCTTTCTAAAGAGGACAATATCTTTATTTTTCCAAATGATTTGAAGAATTCTTCTGACTTAGAGAAGGACCAAAAAATCTTTGAAACAGTTAATCAGAAAATCAAGACTGGAAATGTGATTGGTTTTCTGGGGTGTGGTCAGGAAAGATTAACGATTTCCTCTCGCTTTTCTGATGAGAGTAATGACCATTTTTTGCATTATCTCTTACACAAGGTTCTTCATATCAATCTGACTAGTTTAGATGTTGCTTTGTCGCGTGAAGATAGAATCTATCAACTTTTGATGTATCTCTTTCCCAAGTATCTTCAAGCTGCTCTCCGAAAAGGTCTTTATAAGGAATATCATAGATTTTCTCATAACGACAGTCATGTTAAGGGAGTGATTGATGTAAGAAACCATATCAAGAAAAATCTTCCTTTTACGAGAAATATTGCCTATACAACAAGAGAGTTCACCTATGATAATCCTCTCATGCAGCTAATCCGTCACACTATTGAATACATTAAGAATCAGAAAAGCATTGGGCAAGGGGTTCTTGATAGTCTCTTAACTAGTCGTGAAAATGTAGCAGAAATCGTGCGGGTAACTCCTTCTTATAAACTAGCTGATCGTGCGAAGATTATTCGGGGAAATAAATCTAAACCTCTACGTCATGCATACTTTAACGAGTACAGAAAACTACAAGAACTTTGTCTGATGATCCTAAACCAAGAAAAGAACGGTTTAGGGTATCAGGAACAAAAAATCCACGGTATTCTTTTCGATGTTTCCTGGCTTTGGGAAGAGTATGTTTACACCTTGTTGCCAAAAGATTTCATCCATCCACGAAATAAGGATAAGACGGATGGGATTTCAGTGTTTTCTAGTCAAGAAAGAAAAGTATATCCAGATTTCTATAATAGAGATTTAAAAATTGTGTTAGACGCTAAATATAAAAAGCTTGAAGATACTGAAAAAGGAATAAACCGTGAGGACTTGTTCCAACTGATTTCCTATTCTTATATTTTAAAAGCTGAGAAGGCTGGTCTTATTTTCCCGAGCGAGAAAAAGGCGGTCGATAATGAGATAGGGAAGCTAGCAGGTTATGGAGCTTTGTTGAAGAAATGGTCTATTCAAATTCCTCAGAATGCCTCATCCTATAGTGCATTTTGTAAAATGATGGAAAATTCAGAAGAAAATTTTAAAGCGATTATTGATGAAGAAGTGGGGAGAAAATAATTTCCCCTCTTTCTTTTATTTTTAACACAAGCAAAACCCGAACAATATATTTTAATTCATAAAATAATTTGACAAAAACTGTACTTTGGTTTATAATAAATTAAGGAAACGTCGGAAAAGGCGTAGTGATGCGAGAGCATAGGTAGGTCATTATAAAAGAAACGAGACGTTGATATGTTAAATGAATTTCCAATTTTTGATTATGAAGATATTCAATTGATTCCAAATAAATGTGTGATTAAAAGCCGTGCAGAAGCAGATACAAGTGTCACTCTAGGAAAGCACACCTTTAAACTACCTGTTGTGCCAGCGAATATGCAGACGATTTTGGATGAAAATGTAGCAGAGCAACTGGCTAAAGGGGGCTACTTCTACATTATGCATCGTTTTGATGAGGCAGGACGCATTCCCTTTATCAAACGTATGCACGATCAAGGGCTCATTGCTTCTATCTCTGTCGGTGTTAAGGACTATGAGTATGATTTTGTTAGCCAGCTCAAGGCTGATGCTCCCGAATACATCACGATTGACATTGCTCACGGTCATGCGGATAGCGTGATTTCTATGATTCAACACATCAAGAAAGAATTGCCAGATACTTTTGTCATTGCTGGAAATGTGGGAACACCAGAAGCTGTGCGTGAATTGGAGAATGCTGGTGCGGATGCTACTAAGGTCGGAATCGGTCCTGGTAAGGTTTGTATCACCAAGGTCAAGACTGGTTTTGGTACAGGTGGTTGGCAGTTGGCTGCTCTACGCTGGTGTGCCAAGGCTGCGCGTAAACCGATTATCGCTGATGGTGGGATTCGTACTCATGGCGATATTGCCAAGTCTATCCGCTTCGGTGCCAGCATGGTCATGATTGGATCCCTCTTTGCAGGACATATTGAAAGTCCAGGGAACACGATTGAAGTTGATGGCGAACAGTTCAAAGAGTACTATGGTTCAGCTTCACAATATCAAAAAGGTGCTTATAAAAACGTCGAAGGAAAACGCATCTTGCTTCCAGCCAAAGGTCATCTGCAAGACACTTTAACTGAGATGGAACAAGACCTTCAAAGTGCGATTTCCTATGCAGGTGGACGTCAGGTTGCTGACCTTAAACACGTTGATTATGTTATCGTGAAAAACTCTATCTGGAATGGGGATGCTTCCCACTAAGACGGGCTATCCGGCTAGAAAAAAACTTGTTATTAGAGCAAATTTCTGTTATAATAAAACAAGTTTCCACCCTTAGTGTAATGGATATCACGTAAGATTCCGGTTCTTGAGATGGGGGTTCGATTCCCTCAGGGTGGATGTAAATAGCTCAGGAGTCTGAGTACAAATAGAACAAATCATAAAACACATCATATCATGTCTAGTAAAAACCTTGATATGATGTGTTTTATTTTTTTATAATGCACAGATTTTCTAAATTCTTAACAATGCGATAAATGATTTAACAATCCTCTTTCTGATAGTAGAAGTTAGTGGAAGTAATATACAGAAGAGATAAAATATTTTGTACGTCAAAGTTGTCTAATTATGAACAAAATGATATACTAAAATCAACAATTTAGATTTCTTTCTCAATAAGTTACTAGGTTGATATATATATATATATATATATATGGAGGCTTGATATTTTGTCAAATAAAAAGGAAATTTTTTCCATTCGTAAATTAAAAAATGGTCGTTCAGACTCAGTAAAAATAGGTACTCTCGGACTCATTATGGGTGCTGCTATCGCTTTGTCTGTCAACACTCAGTCTGTAGAAGCTGCTATTATCGATAACGGAGATGGAACTACTACTATATCAAATAGTAAGGGTTCTATCACAGTAGATACAGCACATGTGAAATTTGAGAATACTGATTATGAGTATGATTATCCTTCAAAAGATTTTGATCCTAATCCAAAACCGAATGAAACAGGTACAGATAACATTACTAAAATAGGTAAGGTAGACTACAAATATGTATCAACTGATGGGACTGTTTTAGAAGAAGATAAAAATCAAGATGCAGGCTTTGAAAAACAAATTTCGGTAGATTATGAAGTATACGGACCATATGGAAAAGTCTTCAAATCATTAACAGGTAACGAAATTACCGATACTGATTTAACCAAGGCAAAAGAGCACGGTGCCGCAGGAAAAGATACTATTGAAAAAAATAATACTACCTATCATAAGATCGGGGATCCAGCTGTAGAAATTACAGGTGATGGAGGAGGGGTATACTCTGACTCTACTCTTGGAAATGTGACTGCAAAACTAACTTCTGAAGGTCTTGTTCAAAATGATGGGAAAATTAACCACAGTGGAGTTAAACCAGGAGGTCGTAGCTGGATTGTCGAAGAAACTGGCAAGGGGACTTACGGCAAATATGTATTAGCCGATACACCAGCCACTACATCTGATAAATGGCTAGAAGATACATTCAAGGCGGGAGAAGCCACAGCAAAAGATTATACTTCTACGAATATCGCTACAGATGGTGGTGTCAAGGAAGGTGATTATGTTTTCGTATTAGAAAAAAATACCTTTGTAACAGGTGAACGTAACAAACTGGGTTTTACCTATGTCGTGAATTTTCCTACAGCAAATAATATATCTACTCTTCATGAATTTTATGAGGCAATCAATGCTCACAAAGACAATCCCGATGACCTTAGTCATGAAGGAACTAGAACTTTTTTAAAAGGGTATTTAGCTTACATCAAAGAAAAAGGTTTGCAAAATACAGAAGGGAATATGAAAAGATACCTTGCGTTTTCATATCTCGGTCAACCTGGAGTCGAAGACTCAGACAAGGAAGATATCCTGGATTCCGAAAAGAGACCAGCTACTGCTACAATATTTGATCCCGATAAAGACATCATAGTTGGTAATGAATCTGGAGGTGACGAAGAAGATGGGTATGGACTCTACTTCAATCTAACCGTTAATGGCCCTGCTACTGAGAAGTATAACTATCGTACAGCCTATACACCCCTTCGTGCTTATCGTTTAGGTAGTGGTCATACTACTATCACCTACACCTATAGTCCTGAAGTAACGAGTAGATCTGAAAAGAAAGGCTCGGTTACCGTACATTATCAAACAGAAGATGGAACAACTCTTAAATCTTCATATAATGATACTGTTGATGCTGTAGTAGAAGTTGAAACAAAAACTTACTATCTTGATGCGAATAATCAAGAAGTAGTTGTCAGCACAAACAAAACTGCAGAGAACGTTCAATACAATACAAAAGAAAGCGATGCAGAAAAACCTCAAAGATTAGAAGCAAATGGTTCTGTTTATTATATAAAAGAGAGTGGAACAAAAACTACAGTAAATGGTGTAGCTACAACTTCAGCAATAGAAGAAGGAACTGTTGTAGAAGGAACAACAGAGGTCACTTATGTCTATGAAAAAGCAGGTTCAGTCATCGTTAACTACAAAACAGAAGATGGAACTCCACTTACAGGTACAGTAGTAGACGAAGATGGAGCTGGTAAAACTGTAGTTTCAGGTACGAAAGATGTTGATAATGGTAAACCAGGAGATCCGTACAACACTGCAGATAACGGAATGAAACCAACCCGTGTTAAAACTGCAGAAGGGAAAGTATACAAATTGGTTGAAGGTTCAACTGAAGGTGAAGAAACAGGTACAGTAGTAGCTGGAGAAACGAAAGAAGTAACATACGTTTATAAAGAAGTTACTGGCGACGTAGTCGTTCACTATGTTGACACAGAAGGTCACACAATCGCGGCTGATAAAGATGATCTTAAAGGTGCTTCTCTAAACGCTAAATACGACACAACTGACAACAAACCAGAAAAAATCACTGGAGAAGACGGAACTGTTTACTACATTACAAAAGCTGGTCTTAAAGACGGTTCTAAACCAGAAACTGGAGATATTGTTGAAGGTACAACAGAAGTCACTTATGTTTACGAAAAAGCTGGATCAGTCATCGTTAACTACGTTGATACAGAAGGCACTCCACTCCAAGGAACTAACGAAAATCAACAACCAGTGACTCAAACGGTTACGGATACTGATAATGCCAAAGCCGGTTCAGACTATGATACACAAGATCATAAACCAGCAAGCATTACTACAGCAGATGGTAAAGTTTATAAACTGGTTCCTCAACGTACGACAGGAAATGAAACAGGCAAGGTTGTTGCAGGGCAAACTCTTGAAGTAACTTATGTATATCAAGAAGCTAAAGGGAATGTAGTTGTTAAGTATGAAGATACTGAGGGTAATGTAATCGCTGCTGACGAACAAGATGAAACAGATGCTTCTCTAAACGTTAAATACGATACAGCTGACCACAAAAAAGATGAAATCACTAAAGATGGTGTTAAATATTACCTAACAGCTAAAGAATTGAAAGACGGTTCTAAACCAGCTACTGGAGACGTAGTAGAAGGAACAACTACAGTAACTTACGTTTACGAAAAAGCTGGATCAGTAATAGTTCATTATACAGATCAAGAAGGTAATCCAATATCAGGAACAGATCCAGAAGGAAATAATGTCCCTGAAACTAATAATGATACAACAGATGGCAGACCAGGAACTGACTATAACACTGCAGATAACGGAATGAAACCAGACCGTATTAAAACTGCAGAAGGAAAAGTATACGAACTAGTGCCTGATTCTACAATCGGAAATGAAACTGGTAAAGTAGTAGCCGGAGATACTGTAGAAGTAACATACGTTTATAAAGAAGTTAAAGGTAATGTTGTTGTTAAGTATGAAGATACTGAAGGTAACGTAATCGCTGAAAACGAAAAAGACGAAACAGATGCTTCTCTAAACGTTAAATACGATACAACTGACCACAAAAAAGCCGAAATCACTAAAGATGGTGTTAAATACTACCTAACAGCTAAAGCACTTAAAGACGGTTCTAAAGAAACTGGAGATGTTGTTGAAGGTACAACAGAAGTAACTTACGTTTACGAAAAAGCTGGATCAGTTCTTGTTCATTACGTTGATACAGAAGGCAATCCACTCCAAGGAACCAATGAAAATCAACAACCAGTGACTCAAACGGTTACGGATACTGATAGTGCCAAAGCAGGTTCAGACTATGATACACAAGATCATAAACCAACAAGTATTACTACAGCAGAAGGTAAAGTTTATAAACTGGTTCCTCAAAGTACTAGAGGAAATGAAACAGGCAAGGTTGTCGCAGGGCAAACTCTTGAAGTAACTTATGTATATCAAGAAGCTAAAGGAAATGTCATCGTTAAATTCCAAGATACAGAAGGCAATCCTATTGCGGATGATGAAAATGATGAAACAAACGCTTCTCTTAATACAAACTACAACACGTCAGAACATAAGAAAGCGACTATCGTAAAAGATGGTATCACTTACTATCTAACTGATAAAGCCCTAAAAGACGGCTCTAAACCAGAAGAAGGACCTGTTGTAGAAGGAACTACAGAAGTCACTTATGTTTATGAAAAAGCTGGATCAGTAATAGTTCATTACGTTGATACAGAAGGCAATCCACTCCAAGGAACCAATGAAAATCAACAACCAGTAACTCAAACAGTTACGGATACTGATAATGCCAAAGCCGGTTCAGACTACGATACACAAGATCATAAACCAACAAGTATTACTACAGCAGAAGGTAAAGTTTATAAACTGGTTCCTCAAAGTACTAGAGGAAATGAAACAGGCAAGGTTGTTGCAGGGCAAACTCTTGAAGTAACTTATGTATACATTCTGGAAAACGCCGTACCAGAGCCTAAGTCAGAGCCTAAGCCGGAACCTAAGCCAGAGCCTAAGCCGGAACCTAAACCAGAGCCTAAGCCAGAACCTAAACCAGAGCCTAAGCCAGAACCTAAACCAGAGCCTAAGCCAGAACCTAAACCAGAGCCTAAGCCGGAACCTAAACCAGAACCTAATCCAGAGCCTAATCCAGAAAAATCAAATAGTATCCAGCCGGAATCAAAGAAATCAGAAGAAAAACTACCGAATACTGGTACAGAAAAAAATACGAACGTATCAACTATGGGATTACTAGCTATGGTAACAGGATTGGCATTAGGGTTATTTAAGAAAAAAGAAGAATCAGAATAACTCAATCTTTTGATTAGTTATTAGCTGAACTTATAATAACTAAATAGTGACTTCAATCAAATGTCTTAATTATTAAATTAAAATTGATGATTCTGAGCACTTCAAAAAACGCAATGTTAAAATTGAAAACATTGATTTACCAATCTTTTCCGGCTATGTATTTTGATGAACAGGTCGTTTTCAGAGGTGCTTTTGAATTATTGATTGATAAAAACTATTTTAGTGTCATTCTAGCTTCCACGATATGAGATGGAAAATCTTTTCTCCTTTTTGTGAGAGGAGATTTTTCAATTTTTATACTGAAAATAAGAGAGGGAAATATGTCAAGAATTATTACACTGCATTCTTTTACAAAAATACAGCGATATGGTTTTGAAAGTACCCAGTTTTATCGAGCGCGTATCGCAAGATATCTGGGAGTAGATTATCTCCATATTCTGACAAACCCACAAGTTAGACCTGACTGGAAGGTGGTTTTAAAAAAGCTAGGATTTTTAGAAAAAGAACTAATCTGTGTTCCTCATAGTTTTTCTGATATAGGACATGATTCCTTATCGGTTAAGCCTGAAACTCTCAATTTATCAGATAGTGATACGGTTGAACTCACTGCAGATGGTTTTGTCTCTTCTCTTACGTTAGGAGATGGCTCGGGTCGTTACTATTATACAAGTGGCCCTTTCCTTTTTGAAGATTTTAAGGCAAAAGAATTACGCTGGTTTCATAAAGATGGAAATCTAGCACTTGAAGGGCGTTTTATCAATCCATTCAAAGAACCTTCTCCTGTTTCTTTATTTTATCCTGAATATATTTTTCGAAAAGATGGAGTTATTTACTCTGAAGAAGATTTACTTGTCAAATTTTTGGTTGATATAGCTCAGGATACAGACTTAATTATTCGCGATCAACAAAGTATACCAAAGCCTAGTCTATGGAGATATATGGAAAACACGGGTAAGAATTACTATGAAGTGATTCATTCAAATGTTTTAATGAATATGTCACATGCTAATTTAAGGAAAAAAAATAAGTATCTTGTGGCTAGTGAGAAATTAACAGAATCATTACAAACAAAGGGCTATCATTCCACATTCTTAGCTCCTATGTTTTCAGAAAAGTTAGGAGAATTAAGACATATAGGCCCAATACGAGACTATTGCTTGGTGGGGCATATGGGGGAAATAAAAAATGTTGGACTAGTTATTGAAGCATTTATTGAGTTGTATAAAAAGGGTTCAAATGTTGAGATTACATTTTATGGTGGATCGGAAACAAGAATACAAGAACTTCGTAATCAGTATGATATCCCTCCCACAATTCATCTAAGAGGAGTGGTAGATAATGTTCCTTATAATCTACATCAATGCTATCTATCAGCCAGTTACACTGAATTGTTTGCAAATGCCTGTGTAGAAGCTTTGAGTCATGGCTTGCTAGCTTTGTTATCAGATGTGGACATTGCTCATCGTTTCTATGCAGAACAATCCAGTGCAATCACCTTATTTAGAACAAAGGAAGAGTTAATAGAAAAGATAGAAGAAATGGAACAAGTGGATTTTTGTAAATCAAATGCAGAAAATATCGCCCTAGCATCTCACTATTCACTAGAGACAGTAGCTCAAATATACCGAAAATTACTAGATAGGAATTTCTAGGATGTTGGGAATTCTAGCTATCCTATTGCTCTATTTCTGCTTGATTTCCTGGATTGCCTATCGGCAAAAAGGGAGTGAGGGGGACTATTATCAGGTTAAGAAAGCTGTTCCAGTGACAGTTTTGGGCTTCTCAGTCTTTGCCACCTTGCTCAGCCCCATTTCCTTTCTGACTCTGGTGGGGAATGCCTATACAGGTAGATCCTATCTCTGGTTTGCCCAGTGCGGGATTTTTCTAGCCATTCCACTAGCTCATCGCTATTTTCTGCCCCTCTATCAAAAGGGAAACTACGAGACAGCTTATCATCTTTTAGAGGACAAGTTTCAATCTCCTAGCATTCGTTCACTGGCTTCAGGACTCTTCATCCTCTATCAGTTGGGGCGAATAGCAGTGGTGACCTACTTGTTGTCTCAGGCCTTAGCGCCCTTTATCCCTCTCAATCAGCTGGTCTTGTCAGGTCTACTCCTTCTTTTGACGGTCTATTATCTGGCAAGGGGTGGTCTCTTGGTTGTGCTGTGGACGGACTTCTTTCAGGGCTTGGTCCTGCTGGCTATATTAGCTCTCTTTCTACCAAGAATTGCCCAATCTGGTTTAGTCATGAATAGCAGTCAACAGATATTTCACTTTGCAGAGACGCTGGATGGGAAGACGGTCTTGATCTTAGTTGTAGGAGCAGGTTTTAGTAGCTTGTTTTCCTACGTTTCCTCACAGGATATTGTCCAACGTTTTAATAGCAAAATGGGGCGCCAAAAGATTGGAAAAATCTTATGGCTACAGGGACTCTTGTCCTTTGGGATTGCCAGTTTACTGTATCTGATTGGTCGCTTGATTCGTCAGGAAAATTTTGCCACCACATCGCCCAATCCTGTTCTCATTGCCTATGTTCAGGAATGTCTATCACCTTGGTTTGGCAGTTTCATCATGCTAGCTCTCTTGACAGCAGGCCAATCCACAGTTTCATCCAGTATGAATGCAATTGTGACCTGCTTGAAGTTGGATTTTGCTTGGTCAAAGATTCGCTGGTCGCCAAGTATCCTATCCTTTGCCTTAGCAGGTTTGTCTTGGTTCCTCTGCCTCTTACTCATGAATGCAGAAATCTACTCCATCTACGAATGGATTAACGGCTTTATGGGGCTGACACTAGGCGTGATAGGTGGTTTGTATCTCTTGGTTTTACTCCTCAAAAGACCGAGTTTACAACTAGCCAAAATCTATCTGTTCTTTAGTTTAGGAGCCTTGTTTCTCTATTATTACAGTGGTTTATTTGCCAACCCCAATCCTTGGTTAAATAGCATCATCACTACCCTATCTGCCCTGTTTATCTCAATTCTAGGAAGACTATATGAAAGCACAATCTAAACCCATAGCCGTCATTTTGATCCGTTCGGGTTCACGCGGCTTAGTGGATAAAAATATCAAACCACTTGTAGGAAAACCTTTGGTTTTCTACACCATAGAAGTCGCTCTAGCCTCCAAGCTATTTAGTGATATCTGGGTTTCTTCAGACTCACTAGCCTATCTGGAACTTTGTCGTCAAGCCTATCCAGAGATTCGTTGTGTCCACAGACCAAAAGAATTGGCCTTGTCAACAACCTCTAGCTTAGAAAGCTTGCGAGACTTTTTACAGCCCTTTGAGGAAGAGCAGATCTTTGTGAATCTACAGGTGACCTCACCCTTGAGAGAGGTGGAGCACCTCGTCGAGTCCTATCACCTCTACTGTCAGTCTGGCGCCGACCATTTGATTTCCTGTGTTAAGGCGGACAAGAGTCGTAGTCTTTTCTTGCAGTTAGAGGAGTCACCTTTTATCCGTCCGCCTCAGGTGTCCAAGCACTATGCTCGGCAGAAAGAGCCTGTCTATTACTATCCCAACGGTAGTATCTGGATTTCTCGCAAGGATCGTTACCTACGAGATGAGACCTTTTACACAGATAAGACAGTAGCCTATGAAATGCCTAAACTCTATTCTTATGATATCGACGATGCCTTGGATTTTGAAGTCGTTGAGACCTTGCTACAACATCACCACCTAGGAGAATCAAAGAGATGAAACACCTCATCATTGCTACAACGCCCTTACAGGCTAAAATTGCCCATCATATCAAGGGATTTTATCCTGATCAGGACTTTGTCAGTCTTTATGTCAGTTCTGTCAAAAATGCCCGTCAGGAGCATTATGCTAAGGATTTTGACCATGTTTACTATCCTCAGAACGTAGAGGACTTGACTCAGATTTGTCAGGAACTGGCGGGAGACTATGACACTATCTTTTATGCTAGTTTTGACAATAGCTTGATTCTGGACTTGGTTGCTAGTTCCTCCTACCAGCATCTCATGAGTTTTGATGATGGCTATGCGGATATTTACCCCTTGGGCATGTATGCTTGCCCTCTCCATCCTAGTCAGGTAGGCTCTTTGGGCTTGACCAGAGATGACTTGATTGAGCGGACGGAAAAGCACTATACCCTCTATCGCAGTGACTACCATATCGTAGCTAGAGAAAAGCTTGTTTATCTGGAGCATTTTTTTGACCTGCCACAAGCACCCGTCTCAAATGGTAAGACGGTCAAGGTCCTGCTGGGACAAAAGTTCTCTGAGGAGGATGACCAAATCTCCATCCGTTTTATCAGTACCTATGCTAAGGCTTTGGCAATTGACCTCTATCTCCCCCATCCCAAGGAAACCTTCCATATTCCAGATGTAACTTACTTGGCTACAGATTTAATCTTTGAAGATGTCCTAGCCCATCTTTTTCAAGAATACGAGTTTGTTCAGGTCTACCATTTTACTTCATCAGTCAGTCTCCACTTACAAGACCTGCCTCATGTGACTATCATAGGCATTTCCCTCCCCTACTATGAGGCCCGTCAAAATGAATTACGCCGATTGGGTTGTCAGTTTGAAACGATTCCACTTGGCTGGTAACTTAAAGTAAATAACTTGCACCCCTTATTCTAATATTTTCCCATTTTAATAGTAGTCGATAAGTTCCCTTGGGTCACTTGTTTTCTCCCGTTTTAGAGTGACTCAGGAGGCTTTTTTTGATATAATAAAAAGGACTGTTATCAGTTAGAAAGAGGTTGGTATGAAAGAATTACAAACTGTACTAAAGAACCATTTTGCAATCGAATTTGCAGACAAAAATTTACTGGAGACTGCCTTTACTCATACGAGTTATGCCAATGAGCACCGCCTCTTAAAAATTTCACACAATGAACGCTTGGAATTTTTAGGAGACGCTGTTCTACAGTTATTGATTTCAGAATATTTGTATAAAAAATATCCTAAAAAGCCTGAGGGGGATTTGTCCAAACTTCGTGCTATGATTGTCCGCGAGGAAAGTTTGGCTGGTTTTGCGCGTGATTGCCAGTTTGATCAGTTTATCAAACTTGGTAAAGGGGAAGAAAAGTCTGGTGGACGCAATCGTGACACCATTCTTGGTGATGCCTTCGAAGCCTTTCTTGGTGCTCTCCTTTTGGACAAGGATGTGGCCAAGGTCAAGGAATTTATCTACCAAGTCATGATTCCTAAGGTTGAAGCAGGCGAATTTGAGATGATTACAGATTACAAAACCCATCTCCAAGAGTTACTTCAGGTCAATGGCGATGTGGCTATTCGTTATCAGGTGATTTCTGAAACGGGTCCTGCCCACGATAAGGTCTTTGATGTAGAAGTTCTGGTTGAAGGTAAGAGTATTGGTCAAGGTCAAGGTCGTTCTAAGAAACTAGCAGAGCAGGAAGCTGCCAAAAATGCCGTTGAGAAAGGGCTGGATTCATGTATTTAAAGGAAATTGAAATTCAGGGATTCAAGTCTTTTGCTGACAAGACCAAGGTCGTCTTTGACCAAGGTGTGACGGCAGTCGTTGGACCCAATGGATCTGGAAAGTCCAATATTACAGAAAGTCTGCGTTGGGCCTTGGGGGAGTCTAGTGTCAAGAGTCTCCGTGGTGGCAAGATGCCAGATGTCATCTTTGCTGGTACCGAAAGTCGCAAACCGCTCAATTATGCTTCTGTAGTTGTGACTCTGGATAATCATGACGGATTTATCAAGGACGCAGGTCAAGAAATTAGGGTGGAACGCCATATCTATCGTAGTGGAGATAGCGAATACAAGATTGACGGCAAGAAAGTCCGTCTGCGTGATATTCATGACCTTTTCTTGGATACTGGTTTGGGACGAGATTCCTTCTCTATCATTTCCCAAGGGAAGGTTGAGGAGATTTTTAATTCCAAGCCTGAGGAACGTCGTGCCATTTTCGAAGAAGCTGCTGGAGTTTTGAAATACAAGACTCGCAGAAAAGAAACGGAGAGTAAACTGCAACAAACTCAGGATAATCTAGATCGTCTTGAAGACATTATCTACGAGTTGGATAATCAAATCAAGCCTCTTGAGAAGCAAGCTGAAAATGCTCGTAAGTTTCTAGACTTGGAAGGCCAACGTAAGGCTATTTACTTGGATGTTTTGGTTGCTCAAATCAAGGAAAATAAGGATGAACTAGAGTCGACAGAAGAAGAGTTGGCTCAGGTTCAGGAACTCTTGACGAGCTACTACCAAAAGCGGGAAAAATTAGAAGAAGAAAATCAGAATCTCAAGAAGCAACGTCAAGATTTACAGGCTGAAATGGCCAAAGACCAAGGCAGTTTGATGGATTTGACTAGTCTGATTAGTGATTTAGAGAGAAAATTAGCCCTATCGAAACTGGAATCTGAGCAAGTAGCCCTCAATCAACAGGAAGCACAAGCTCGTTTGGCTGCTTTGGAGGATAAGAGAAATTTACTCAGCCAAGAAAAATCTGATAAAGAAAGCTCTTTAGCTCTGTTAGAGGAAAATCTAGTCCAAAATAATCAAAAACTCAATCGTTTAGAAGCTGAATTGCTAGCTTTTTCAGATGATCCTGATCAGATGATTGAACTTTTACGTGAACGCTTTGTGGCGCTTTTACAGGAAGAAGCAGATGCCTCAAACCAGTTGACCCGTATCGAAAACGAGTTGGAAAATAGTCGTCAGCTTTCTCAAAAACAAGCAGATCAACTACAAAAACTCAAAGAACAACTGGCTACAGCTAAAGAGAAGGCTAGTCAGCAAAAGGAAGAGCTTGAAACTGCCAAGGAACAGGTTCAGAAATTATTGACCGACTACCAAGCTATTGCCAAGGAACAAGAGGAGCAGAAAGCTTCCTATCAAGTTCAACAAAGTCAACTCTTTGACCGTCTGGATAATCTCAAGAACAAACAGGCTAGAGCCCAAAGTTTGGAAAATATCTTGAGAAATCATAGTAACTTTTATGCAGGTGTTAAGAGTGTTCTCCAAGAAAAAGACCGCCTTGGTGGGATTATTGGGGCAGTCAGTGAGCATCTGGCCTTTGATGTGCATTATCAAACTGCTCTAGAGATTGCCTTAGGGGCGAGTAGCCAGCATATCATCGTAGAAGATGAAGAGTCAGCAACCAAGGCGATTGATTTCCTCAAACGAAACAGAGCCGGTCGCGCGACCTTCCTTCCTTTGACAACGATCAAGGCGCGTACGATTTCTAGTCAGAATCAAGATGCTATCGCTGCAAGTCCAGGTTTCCTTGGGATGGCAGATGAGCTGGTTACTTTCGATAATAGGTTGGAAGCTATTTTCAAGAACTTGCTAGCTACGACCGCTATTTTTGATACTGTAGAGCATGCGCGTGCAGCAGCTCGCCAGGTTCGTTATCAGGTTCGTATGGTGACTTTGGACGGTACAGAGTTGCGCACAGGTGGTTCTTACGCAGGTGGAGCTAATCGCCAGAATAATAGTATTTTTATCAAGCCAGAGCTGGAGCAATTACAAAAAGAAATTGCTGAAGAAGAAGCAAGCTTGCGTACAGAAGAGGTGAGTTTGAAGATCTTGCAAAATGAGATGACTGCATTGACAGAAAGATTAGAAGCTATCAAATCTCAAGGAGAGCAGGCTCGTATTCAGGAGCAAGCCTTGTCCCTCACTTATCAGCAGACCAGTCAGCAAGTTGAAGAACTGGAAACTCTTTGGAAACTCCAAGAAGAGGAATTAAATCGTCTTTCTGAGGGAGATTGGCAAGCGGATAAGGAAAAATGCCAAGAGCGCCTTGCTGCAATCGCCAGTGACAAGAAAAATCTGGAAGCTGAGATTGAAGAGATTAAGTCTAATAAAAACGCCATCCAAGAACGCTATCAAAACTTGCAGGAAGAGCTAGCACAAGCTCGCTTGTTTAAGACAGAACTGCAAGGACAAAAGCGTTATGAAGTAGCTGATATTGAGCGTTTAGGCAAGGAATTGGACAAACTGAATATCGAACAAGAGGAAATCCAGCGCCTTCTTCAAGAAAAAGTTGACAATCTTGAGAAAGTTGATACGGATTTGCTCAGTCAGCAGGTCGAAGAAGCCAAAACTCAGAAAACAAATCTCCAACAAGGTTTGATTCGCAAGCAGTTTGAGTTGGATGATATTGAGGGTCAACTGGATGATATTGCTAGTCATTTGGATCAGGCTCGCCAGCAGAATGAAGAGTGGATTCGCAAGCAAACTCGTGCTGAAGCTAAGAAAGAAAAGGTCAGCGAGCGCTTGCGTCATTTACAAAATCAATTAACAGACCAGTATCAGATTAGCTATACTGAAGCTCTAGAAAAGGCGCATGAGTTGGAAAATCTCAATCTGGCAGAGCAAGAGGTGCAGGATTTAGGGAAGGCTATTCGCTCACTGGGTCCTGTCAATTTGGATGCTATTGAACAGTACGAAGAAGTCCACAATCGTCTGGATTTCTTGAATAGCCAACGTGATGACATTTTGTCAGCGAAAAACCTGCTCCTTGAGACCATTACAGAGATGAATGATGAGGTCAAGGAACGCTTTAAATCAACCTTTGAAGCTATTCGTGAGTCCTTTAAAGTGACCTTCAAACAGATGTTTGGCGGAGGTCAGGCAGACTTGATATTGACTGAGGGAGACTTGCTGACAGCTGGGGTTGAGATTTCTGTTCAACCGCCAGGTAAGAAAATTCAGTCTCTAAACCTTATGAGTGGTGGTGAAAAAGCTTTATCGGCTCTTGCCTTGCTCTTCTCCATTATCCGTGTCAAGACCATTCCATTTGTCATCTTGGATGAGGTGGAAGCTGCGCTGGATGAAGCCAATGTAAAACGTTTTGGGGATTACCTCAATCGATTTGACAAGGATAGCCAGTTTATCGTCGTAACCCACCGTAAGGGAACCATGGCAGCGGCTGATTCTATCTATGGAGTGACCATGCAAGAATCAGGTGTCTCAAAAATTGTTTCGGTTAAGTTAAAAGATTTAGAAAGTATTGAAGGATGACAATTAAACTAGTAGCAACGGATATGGACGGAACCTTCCTAGATGGGAGTGGGCGCTTTGATATGGACCGCCTCAAGTCTCTCTTGGTTTCCTACAAGGAAAAAGGGATTTACTTTGCGGTGGCCTCGGGGCGCGGATTTCTATCTCTAGAAAAATTATTTGCTGATGTTCGTGATGACATTATTTTTATCGCGGAAAATGGTAGTTTGGTAGAGTATCGAGGTCAAGACTTGTATGAAGCGACCATGTCTCGTGATTTTTATCTGGCAACTTTTGAAAAGCTGAAAACGTCACCTTATGTAGATATCAATAAACTGCTCTTGACTGGGAAAAAAGGCTCTTATGTGCTAGATACGGTTGATGAGACCTATTTGAAAGTGAGTCAGCATTATAATGAAAATATCCAAAAAGTAGCGAGTTTGGAAGATATCACAGATGACATTTTCAAATTTACAACCAACTTCACAGAAGAAATGCTAGAAGCTGGTGAAGCTTGGGTAAACGAAAATGTCCCTGGTGTTAAGGCCATGACAACTGGCTTTGAATCCATTGATATTGTTCTGGACTATGTCGATAAGGGTGTGGCTATTGTTGAATTGGCTAAAAAACTTGGTATCACAATGGATCAGGTTATGGCTTTTGGAGACAATCTAAATGACTTGCATATGATGCAGGTTGTGGGACATCCTGTAGCTCCTGAAAATGCACGACCAGAAATTTTAGAATTAGCAGAGACTGTGATTGGTCACCATAAAGACCAGTCGGTTATAGCTTATATGGAGGGCTTATAATGGCAGATATAAAATTGATTGCATTGGACTTGGATGGGACCTTGCTGACTACTGATAAAAAGCTGACGGATCGAACCAAGGCAACCTTGAAAGCTGCGCGTGATCGTGGTATCAAGGTCGTACTGACAACTGGTCGTCCCTTAAAAGCTATGGATTTCTTTCTCCATGAGCTAGGGACTGACGGTCAGGAAGATGAGTATACCATTACTTTTAATGGTGGTTTGGTTCAGAAGAATACAGGTGAAATCCTTGATAAGACAGTCTTTTCATATGATGATGTGGCACGTTTGTATGAAGAAACAGAGAAATTATCACTGCCTCTTGATGCTATCTCAGAAGGAACTGTTTATCAAATCCAATCTGACCAAGAAAGTCTTTATGCCAAATTCAATCCAGCATTGACCTTTGTTCCAGTGGCCTTTGAAGACCTATCTAGTCAAATGACTTACAACAAATGCGTGACTGCTTTTGCTCAAGAACCCTTGGATGCAGCCATTCAGAAGATTTCTCCAGAATTGTTTGACCAATATGAAATCTTTAAATCACGTGAAATGTTGCTAGAGTGGTCACCAAAGAATGTTCATAAAGCAACAGGTTTGGCAAAACTAATCAGCCATCTTGGAATCGACCAAAGCCAAGTCATGGCATGTGGTGACGAGGCAAATGACCTTTCTATGATTGAATGGGCAGGGCTCGGTGTTGCCATGCAAAACGCTGTTCCTGAAGTCAAGGCAGTCGCAAATGTAGTGACGCCAATGATCAATGATGAAGAGGCTGTTGCTTGGGCTATCGAAGAATATGTGCTAAAGGAGAACTAAGATATGGGATTATTTGACCGTCTATTCGGAAAAAAAGAAGAACCTAAAATCGAAGAAGTTGTAAAAGAAGCTCTAGAAAATCTTGATTTGTCTGAAGATACTGAGCCTGCTCTTACAGAAGTTGAGGAAGTTCCTCAAGAAGAAGCAGAGGTTGAAAGTTCTGAAGAAGCTGTGTTTGAAGAAGAGGAAATCCAAGACACAGTTGAAGAAAATTATAATTCAGAATCAGTTGTAGAAGTTTCTCAAGAAGAAGTCGAAGAATTTCCAAACTCACAAGAAGTCACAGAGGAAGAGAATTCTGAGCTCATAGAAACTGTAGAAGAAAATAGTTCTGAAGTTCTTGAAGCAGAAACTCCTCAAGCAGAAGAAACCGTTCAGGAAAAATATGACCGCAGTCTTAAGAAGACTCGTACGGGCTTCGGTGCTCGCTTGAACGCCTTCTTTGCCAACTTCCGTTCTGTCGATGAAGAATTCTTCGAAGAATTGGAAGAACTGCTGATCATGAGTGACGTTGGTGTACAGGTCGCTTCTAACTTAACAGATGAGTTACGCTACGAAGCCAAGCTTGAAAACGCCAAGAAACCTGATGCACTACGCCGTGTCATTATTGAGAAATTGGTTGAGCTTTATGAAAAGGATGGCAACTATGATGAACGTATCCACTTCCAAGATGGCTTGACAGTCATGCTCTTTGTTGGTGTGAATGGTGTTGGGAAAACAACTTCTATCGGAAAACTAGCCCACCGCTACAAACAAGCTGGGAAGAAGGTCATGCTAGTTGCGGCAGATACCTTCCGTGCTGGTGCCGTTGCCCAATTAGCAGAATGGGGACGCCGTGTGGATGTTCCAGTTGTGACTGGACCTGAAAAAGCTGACCCAGCCAGCGTAGTCTTTGATGGCATGGAACGTGCCGTGTCTG
This sequence comes from Streptococcus sp. k-628, assembly GCF_013277475.1. Taxonomy (NCBI): domain Bacteria; kingdom Bacillati; phylum Bacillota; class Bacilli; order Lactobacillales; family Streptococcaceae; genus Streptococcus; species Streptococcus sp. k-628. The sequence continues at coordinate 11,964 of NZ_VMMZ01000066.1, read as the reverse complement.
AAGGTATCGATATTCTCATGATTGATACTGCTGGTCGTTTGCAAAACAAGGATAACCTTATGGCTGAGTTGGAAAAGATTGGTCGTATCATCAAACGTGTTGTGCCAGAAGCGCCGCATGAAACTTTCTTGGCTCTGGATGCATCAACAGGTCAAAATGCTCTTGTACAGGCCAAGGAATTTTCAAAAATTACCCCTTTGACAGGAATTGTCTTGACTAAGATTGATGGAACTGCTCGAGGTGGTGTTGTTCTAGCCATCCGAGAAGAACTCAATATTCCTGTAAAATTGATTGGTTTTGGTGAAAAAATCGATGATATTGGAGAGTTTAATTCAGAAAACTTTATGAAGGGTCTCTTGGAAGGCTTAATCTAATCAGAAACAAAAATCCTGCAAGGAACAAACTTGCAGGAAATTTTTTTATTCTAAACGACCATCTTGACGATAGGCGATATCTGGTTGCCAAGTCCATTTAGCACCAAATTTTTCAAGTAAGTCAAAGCTGGCTTGAGGTCCCATGCTTCCAGCTTTATAGTCATGAAGTGGGGCACCATTTTCAGCCCAGAGCTCTTCGATACGGTCAATCAATTTCCATGACGCACCAACTTCATCCCAGTGGCTAAAGTTAGTTGAGTTGTTATTTAGGACATCATAAATCAATTTCTCGTATGGTTCTGGAGAAGCACCAGTTGCTGTTGCATCTGTACGGTAATCAAGTGAGTTAGGAGCCAAGTTGAATTCTTCTCCTACTTGCTTCCCATTTAGGCTAAGAGAGAAGCCTTCTGTTGGTTGGATATAGATGGTCAAAATATTTGGAGCAAGTGGTTCTCCAAATATAGAATCCATTTGTTTAAAGACGATGTTGACATGAGTTCCTTTTTCAGTCAGACGTTTACCAGTACGGAAGAAGAAAGGAACACCACGGAAGCGATCGCTGTCTACAAAGAAGGCACCAGATGCAAAGGTTTCAGTTGTTGATTCTGGATTTACATTTGGCTCGCTACGATAAGAGATGTATTTCATGCCATCAATCTTACCTGAACGGTATTGACCACGGATAAAGTGTTCTTTAAGCTCTTCATCAGTTGGATGATAGAGGTTTTTAAAGACCTTAATCTTCTCAGCACGAATCTCGTCCTTTGTGAAGTTTGCTGGCTTGTCCATGGCAAGGAGGGAAAGCAGTTGTAGAGTGTGGTTCTGTACCATGTCACGGAGGGCACCAGATTGGTCATAGTATCCCCCACGTTCTTCTACACCCAAGCGCTCAGCAAAGGTAATTTGAACATTGTCGATAAAGTCCTTATTCCAAACATTTTCAAAAATCAAGTTTGCAAAGCGAACTGCAAAGATGCTTTGAATCATTTCCTTACCAAGATAATGGTCGATACGGAAAATTTGTTCTTCGTCAAATGTTGCCAGGAGTTCATCATTCAACTTGCTTGCAGTTGCGTAATCTGTACCAAATGGTTTTTCAACGATTAAGCGCTCAAAACCTTTTCCATCTACGATATTTTCAGACTTGAGGTGTTTGGCAATAGTTCCAAAGAACTGAGGTGCCATAGATAAGAAGAAGAGCTTGTTGTGTTCAGCTCGGTACTTGTCATTTAGTTCAGCCTGCAATTGACGTAGAGCAATATAGTGTTCTGTATCATTGACATCATGACTTTGATAGTAGAAGTGGCTAGCGAACTCTTGAGCCTGTTCGGTACTATCTGCCAAATCAAGGATCGATTCGACTACAACAGATTCAAAATATTCCTTGCTCCAAGGACGACGGGCAGTTCCAATGACGGCAAAATGTTTGGAAAGATTGCCGGATTTATATAGTCTAAATAGGGAAGGGTAGAGCTTGCGTTTAGCCAGGTCTCCACTCGCACCGAAAATTGTAACAATAACCTTAGATGACATCTAGCTACCTAATTTCTATTTTTATTCCTAGTTTTGCTAGGTATGAGGAAACCTCATTTCATAAACTTAATTCTAACATAATTTTCCGAAAAATCAAAAATTCCAATACGAGATAGAAAAAAACTGCAAGGAAATCCTTACAGTTTGCATTTAAACGTTTAAGACCTTGTCCAAGAAATCTTTCAGACGTGGGTGTTGAGGGTTATCAAAGATTTGATCAGGTGTTCCGTCTTCTAGGAACTCGCCATCTGCAGTAAAGATAACTCGGTTGGCAACCTGACGAGCAAATCCCATCTCATGGGTTACGATAATCATGGTCATACCTTGCTCAGCCAATTCCTTCATAACGTTTAGTACGTCTCCGACCATTTCAGGGTCAAGGGCAGAAGTTGGTTCATCAAAGAGCATGATGTCTGGATTCATTGCAAGTCCACGAGCGATGGCTACACGTTGTTTTTGACCACCTGACAGGCTATCTGGACAGGCCTTAGCCTTATCTGCTAGTCCAACCTTTTCAAGCAACTCCATTCCCAATTTTTCAGCTTCTTCCTTAGTCGTCAACTTGTGCTCAATAGGAGCAAAGGTGATGTTGTCCAAAACAGACATATGTGGGAAGAGGTTGAAGTGTTGGAAAACCATTCCGATATTTTCACGGACGTGGTCAACGTTGGTTGTTTTTTCAGTTAAGTCATAACCGTTCACAGTGATGTGACCGCTCGTAACTTCTTCTAAAAGATTTAGGCTACGAAGGAAAGTTGACTTACCAGAACCCGAAGGACCGATGATACAAACAACATCTCCTTCATAGAACTTGGTCGTAATTCCTTTTAAAACTTCATTTTTTCCGTAGCTTTTGTGTAAATCATTTACATCAATTTTTAATTTTGCCATTAACGAATCCTCTTTTCTAAGCGTTTCGCTAGTTTAGTCAAAAGCGTGATAATTACAAGATAGAAGATAGCAAGGATTGCATACATCTTGAAACTTTGGTAGTTACGGGCAATGATAATCTTACCGGTTTGGAAGAGTTCAACCAAACCGATAGCAGATACGATAGTTGTATCTTTCAGAGCGATAACGAATTGGTTAACAAAGTTTGGCAACATCAATTTAGTTGCTTGTGGCAAGATAATCTTACGCATGGTTTTTCCATAAGAGATACCCAAGCTTCGACTGGCTTCCATTTGTCCAACAGGAACGGCCTGAATACCACCACGAACGATCTCAGCGATATAAGCCGCTGCATTGAGTGAGAGGGCAATGGTACCGGCTACGAAGTCGTTAATTGGACTTTGTTGGCCTGTGATAGACTCGATGAAGTTTGGAATTCCCCAGAAGATGAAGGCTGCAAGAATCATCAATGGAATACCACGGATAACGTCAACGAAAATCTCAGAGATCACACGAAGAGATTTGTAGGGGCTAACGCTGAACATACCGAAGATAATTCCGATAACAATAGCAATAGCAAATGAGATAAGAGCTAGAGCAAGAGTGATACCAAGACCGCTAAGGAGTTGTTTGTAGTTGTTTTGAAGCAAGCCCCAGATAGTTGTCTCATCAACAGTGCTTGTTGAAGCAGTTGAAGACTCACTAGCTAGGTATTTATCAAGAATCTTTTGGAATTCTCCGTTTGCTTTAAGGTTTGCAAGTCCGTTATTGAACATTTCAATCAATTCTGGATTTGCTCCTTTTTTAACAGCAAAGGCTGTTTCACCGATTGGAGTTCCAGCGATTGGTGTCTTCAATTTTTGTCCTTGGCTGATAGAATATTTGAGAACAGGCTCATCATCCATAACGGCATCAATGGCACCAGTGTTTAAACTGTCATACATTGACGAACCATCAGCGAAGGTTTTGATTTTGTAGCCGTATTTGCTTTGATTTTCTGTTAGGAAGGTTTGAGAAGCAGTTCCGTTTTTAACACCAACTGTCTTCCCTTTCAAATCTTCATAAGAAGCAATGGTACTTGATTCTTTGACACCAAGGATAGTATTGGCAGTGTAGTATGAATCTGAGAAGTCAAAAGTTGCCTTACGAGCATCTGTAACAGACATACCAGCAATGATACCATCAGCTTGACCAGCTTGAACAGCACTGATAGCAGCATCGAAACCAGGGTTGATGATTTCAATTTCAAAACCTTGGTCTTTAGCGATTGCCTTAATCAATTCCATATCAATACCAGTGTATTGGTTGCTTGAATTTTGGAAAACAAAAGGTGCAAAAGAAGAATCGCTGGCAATGATATATTTAGCTTTAACAGGAATAGCTTTTAAGCCTGCTAGAGTAGTTGTAGTTGGCACTGCTGAAGATGATGAAGCAGTCCATTTCTTGATGATTTTATCAAGACTACCATCTTTTTTCATTTCAGCCAAGGCTTGGTTAAATTCAGTAACTAGGTGCTCGTATTTGCTTCCTTTTTTCACACCGAAAGCAAAACTTCCTACAGCTTCCCCATCCATTTCAATATGGAGGTCTTGACCTTGGTTAATGGCATATTCGATAACAGGTTTGTCATCCATCATGGCATCGATGGCACCAGTACTCAAGCTGTTGTTCATCAGATCACTAGTGTCAAATGTTTTAATAGTAAAGCCGTATTTATCTTTGATTGTTTCAAGAAAACGTTGGGCAGCAGTTCCGTTTTTAACACCAACGGTTTTGCCAGTTAATTGGTCATATTTACTAATCTTGTGTGATTTTGTAGTAGCAATGACAACTTTTGTATCATAGTAAGTATCAGACATGGTGAAAACTTTTTCACGTTCTTTAGTCTTTGTCATCCCTGCCATGATAGCGTCAGCTTGACCAGCTTGAACCGCATTGACCGCTGCGTCAAATCCAGGATAGGACATCTGAATATTCCATCCTTTAATCTCAGCGACTTTGTTGATAATATCAACATCAATTCCTTTATAAATTTGATCTGAATCTTTAAACTCAAAAGGTGCATAGGCGGTATCAGAAACAATCTTAATCGTTTCTGCTTTGGCAATACCTAATGAGAAAATTGGGAATAAAATTAGCAAAAATGCTAGAAATTTTTTCTTCATTTTTAGTCTCCTTTTCCGAATATTTTCCCATTATATCAGAAAAAGTAAAAAAAGGCAAATTTTTATATTTCTGTGTCAGAAAATATAACATCCATAATTCTGGTTTTGTCTTGAATCACACAACAGAAGTGCTATAATAAAGGTATTATAATAAAGGTATATTATATAGTAAAAGAGGATAAAGTTATGAAAGACAAAAGAATCTTAAAAGACTTTGAAACTTCTAAAATGAGTTTAAACATTTACACAAGCCCCTTGTTAGCCTTTGCTTTTGTCTTCATAGGAGAGTTTGTGGCTTATACTCTGTATGGTATTAGTTTGTTAGCTCTCATCGGACTTGCTAGAAATTTTGGAGAGGATGGTCAAAATCTTGCAACCTACTTGCAGACCTTGCATCAGAGCTTGACGGATAAAACAGGTGACTTTCGTTTAATTTTAGAATTGCTGTCCTTTGGTTTTATCATCTTAACTGTGTTTAGATGGACTAGAAAAGTAGAGAAAAGACCTATTCGAACCTTGGGATTCTATAAAGAAAATTTTTTAAGTGCTTTACTTAAAGGATACGGTCTTGGTTTATCCCTCTTTATACTTGCTTTGGCTGGACTAGTAGTGTTGGGGCAGTATCAATTTGACTCCATTCACTTGGATACTTATTCGCTAGCTTTTACTTTATTTACAATACCTTTTTGGATTTTACAAGGAACGGCAGAAGAATTGGTTACTCGTGCTTGGCTGATTCCACAATTGGCTAAGAGAACCAATCTTAAAGTCGCTATTATCATATCTAGTAGTCTCTTTACCTTACTTCATTTAGGAAATCCAGGCATAACTTTCTTATCTGCAATTGATCTCTTTTTATTCGGAGTTGCCATGTCCCTATATCTTCTTAAAACAGATACTATATGGGGTATAGGTGGTATTCATGGAGCTTGGAATTTCGCACAGGGAAACCTCTTTGGAGTATTAGTTAGTGGTCAGTCTTCAGGAACCTCAATCATGAAATTTACTCCACAAGGCAATCAAGACTGGCTATCTGGTGGGTCTTTTGGTATTGAGGGTTCCATCGTGTCCAGTATTATTTTGTTTCTGCTGATTCTTTATCTCGCTTATCAATTAAAGAAAGAAAATGAAAGGATGTGACTTCGGTCCGTCCTTTTCTTCGTGAAAATGCTACAAGTATGCTAAAATAGGAATAGCACATGGAGAGAGGATTCTTATGATTAACCGCATTACAGACAATCAATTTAAACTAGTATCAAAATATCAACCTTCAGGAGACCAACCTCAGGCTATTGAGCAGTTGGTTGATAATATCGAGGGGGGAGAAAAAGCTCAGATTCTGATGGGGGCGACTGGTACAGGGAAGACCTATACCATGAGTCAGGTCATTTCCAAAGTCAATAAACCCACTCTGGTCATTGCCCACAATAAAACTCTAGCAGGCCAGCTCTATGGAGAGTTCAAGGAATTTTTCCCTGAAAATGCAGTTGAGTACTTTGTGTCTTACTATGATTATTACCAGCCAGAGGCCTATGTACCTTCTAGTGATACCTATATTGAGAAGGATAGTTCTGTCAATGATGAGATTGACAAGCTCCGCCACTCAGCCACCTCAGCTCTTCTGGAGCGTAATGATGTTATTGTCGTGGCCTCAGTCTCTTGTATCTATGGTTTGGGTTCGCCCAAGGAATACGCTGATAGTGTCGTGAGTCTCCGTCCAGGTCTTGAAATTTCTCGTGATAAACTCTTAAATGACTTGGTCGATATTCAGTTTGAGCGAAATGATATTGATTTCCAACGCGGAAGATTTCGCGTTCGTGGGGATGTAGTGGAGATTTTCCCAGCTTCCCGAGATGAACACGCTTTTCGAGTAGAATTTTTTGGAGACGAAATTGACCGTATTCGTGAAGTGGAAGCTTTGACTGGTCAGGTATTGGGAGAAGTGGATCATTTGGCGATTTTCCCTGCGACTCACTTTGTGACCAATGATGACCACATGGAAGTTGCCATTGCAAAGATTCAAGCAGAATTAGAAGAGCAACTAGCTGTCTTTGAGAAGGAAGGCAAATTGCTAGAAGCTCAACGTTTGAAACAGCGGACAGAGTATGATATCGAAATGTTGCGTGAGATGGGCTATACCAACGGGGTTGAGAACTATTCTCGCCACATGGATGGACGGAGTGAAGGAGAGCCTCCTTATACTCTCTTGGATTTCTTCCCAGATGATTTCTTAATTATGATTGATGAGAGCCACATGACCATGGGGCAAATCAAGGGCATGTACAATGGAGACCGCTCTCGTAAGGAAATGCTGGTTAATTATGGTTTCCGTTTGCCGTCTGCTCTGGACAATCGTCCTCTCCGTCGTGAAGAGTTTGAAAGTCATGTACATCAGATTGTCTACGTTTCAGCGACACCTGGTGACTATGAAAATGAACAGACCGAGACAGTGATTGAGCAAATCATTCGTCCGACAGGTCTTTTGGATCCTGAGGTGGAAGTCCGTCCGACTATGGGACAGATTGATGACCTTTTGGGTGAAATCAATGCTCGTGTTGAAAAGAACGAGCGAACCTTTATCACAACCTTGACCAAGAAAATGGCAGAAGACTTGACCGACTACTTTAAAGAAATGGGCATCAAGGTCAAGTACATGCACTCGGACATCAAGACCTTGGAGCGGACAGAGATTATCCGTGACCTGCGCTTGGGTGTCTTTGATGTCTTGGTCGGAATCAACCTGCTCCGTGAAGGAATTGACGTTCCTGAAGTGAGCCTCGTAGCGATTCTCGATGCTGACAAGGAAGGTTTCCTTCGTAACGAACGTGGACTCATCCAAACCATTGGTCGTGCTGCCCGTAATAGCGAAGGGCATGTTATCATGTATGCGGACACGATCACTCAGTCTATGCAACGTGCCATTGATGAAACGGCTCGTCGTCGGAAAATCCAGATGGCTTATAATGAAGAGAATGGTATTGTACCACAGACAATCAAGAAAGAAATCCGTGACCTGATTGCCGTGACCAAGGCAGTTGCTAAGGAAGAGGACAAGGAAGTCGACATCAATAGCCTCAACAAACAAGAACGCAAAGAACTCGTCAAGAAACTAGAAAAACAAATGCAAGAAGCCGTCGAAGTGCTTGACTTTGAACTAGCTGCCCAGATTCGTGATATGATGCTGGAAGTCAAGGCGTTGGGGTAAGGGAATTCGTAAATGTAGTGTGATAATGAATTAGCCAATTTTTACTGATATAAAGCCCCATTTTTAATATACTGGGGGGCGTATCTTGCACTGAGTGAAAATTTGTTGTATAATTAAAATGGCCGTAATTTTTTTACGATTAATAGGAGGTATGGAAATGTTACAAAAATTTAAGGTAAAAGGTTTTAAAAATTTTGCATCACAAATTGAGTTTGATTTAACAGCTGGAAATTATTCATTTAATGATAGTATTGTAAAAAATAATATTCTTACTACTGCAGTTATATATGGTGATAATGCTTCGGGCAAATCAAACCTAGGTTTAGCTATAATGGATATTATAACTCATCTGACAGATAATGAAAAAAATATTAATGATTATAAAAAACATTTTTTAAATCTAGAAACTACGCCTGAGTATGCCAAATTTGATTATACCTTTAATTTCAATGATCACATTGTAAAATATAATTATTGTAAAAAAGAGTATGATGTGATTTTATATGAAGAATTATTCATAGATAATGAATTGATTGTTAAATACGATAGGCAGGAGCAGATAAAAATAATAAATCTGAAAAATGGTGGTGAAATAAATTTTGAAAAATTAAGAGATGATCAATCACTGGTAAAACTTGCCTATGTTTATTCGACAGGTGGTGATCAGGAAGAAGATACAAAAGATGCTATTTTTGATAGATTTATTAAGTTTGTTGATTCAATGTTATCCTTTGATTCAATTTATGGAAATCACTATCAAGGATATACGACAGGACGTGGACAAATTGCTGAAATGATTATTAAAAAAGATAAGGTTAAAGACTATCAACAATTTCTTTCTGAGGTTGGTATTCATTATGAATTGTTTGAAAAAGAGATTGATGATTCGAAACATATTTTTGCAAAATTTCCATCGGGAAAAGAGGCTAATTTCTTTAATATTATGTCTAAAGGAACTCTAGCTTTATCTTTGTTTTTCATGTGGTATATGCAAATAGTAGATGGAATTCAATTTTTGTTTATTGATGAATTTGATTCTTATTTTCACCATAATGTATCTAGAGTGTTAATAAATAAATTAAAATCCTCATCGGTTCAAGTTGTTTTAACTACACATAATACTGCAAATATGTCTAACTCTATTTTAAGACCTGATAGTTATTTTACTATTTCTAATAATAGAATTGCTAATATTGCGAATCGTTCTGGTCGTGAAATACGTCAAGCACAAAATATAGAAAAAATGTATCGCGCAGGTAGTTTTGATAATGAGTAATATATTATTTATTGTTGAGGGAGCCAAAGACGAACCGAAATATATAGACCAATTTATTCAATATCACAAAGAAGTCATGGAGCAAAACGGAAATGATGTATCTCCGATCATTGTCCAGAGCTACGGAACATTGATTTATGATCTATATAAAAGGATTTCTAGTTATCCAGAGGAGGATGAATTTGAAACGATTCCTGTCCTACTAGAAATATTAAAAGGTAAGTCCATAGAGTATAGTGATGAGCTAGAAAATCATGAAAAGTTCTCGGATATTTTTCTATTTTTTGACTTAGATGCACATTACCACTACAAGAAAGATAAAAGGAATGATCAGGTTTATAAAGAGATTAATAAACTTTTGTCCTTTTTTAATGAATCAACTGACAAAGGAAAGCTACTAATTAGTTATCCTATGTTTGAAGCTTTAAAATGCTTTAAAGATGATTTTATAAATGGGAGTAATGTATTGTGCCATTTGTTTAATATTTATGAGGTCAAGAAGAAAGGTAGTAGTACAACATTCAAAAGAAAATATAAGTGTATATCTTCAGAGTGTTATAAAAATCCGGATTATTCTAAAGAGAAGATTGAAAAATTAGTCCAATATTTTATATTGTGTTCTTTCTGTTTAGTTGAAAATCCAACCGATATTTCCAATTCTGAAACTATATTTATAAAACAATATGAAAAATTAATTAATCAGAGGGAGCAGGTTCTGATTTTATCTGCTTTTCCACATTTTATAATTGATATTTTTGGAATAGAGCGATATTGTGAAATTTGGGATTGGACTTTTACATTTAAAAATATTTCTGAGTGTAGTTAAAACTCCTTATATTATTGATTGTCAGAAGTGATGTTACAGTAACACTACTGTCAATTAAGAAAAATCTAACTAACTTGGATAGATTTAGCATTTTTATTGACTAGTGCTATATTTACCGTATTACCTTATGTGAAAAAGATTGATATTACAAAATTAGGCTCAGTGGAGTCTAGAAGCGGTGAACAAACTTCAAAAGAGAAGTAATAGAATATCATCAGAAACAACTTACTATTTTAGCCTTACTGAATAGATAAAAGGAGCACTATAGGCATTATGAGCTTTTACTCCGTGACATCAATGTCGGTGGAAAAATCAAGGTTGTCATGTCTGATTTGAAGACGGTTTGGCTAAGTTGAATTTTGAAAATCCAGTTTTCTACATCAATAGTGGCAATCTTTTCTTTGATAGTGAGGAGCAAAAGGAGAGGATTCGGGAGATTTTGACGGCTTGTTTCAGTCGGTCTTCTGATTTTCCTCTGCCTTTTGTCCTTGTCAACTCTTCCATACTTGAAAAGGAAACAGCAAATCTACTTACATGATGGCAGGCTGAAACAGCCTTTCAGCTAGACGTTCTCTTTTATCTGCCCAAGATTGATAGGGAGAGTGTCCAAGAGCTGGCAGGTAGTCGGGCAAATGACAGGGAGCAGATGCACTTTGGGCAGGCTGCTTTCTTTTATAGCAATGTGGATCTAGAGGACTATTTCAAGTCCAACTACCGTAAGAAACTACGCAAGTCCAGTTTCTACAAGCAACTAATTTTCCGAAACGGTAAGACTTTCCAGAAGATAGTGGAGTTGGTGAATGAGAAGTAAGATAAATAAGAAAAGTAAAAGTTCAGGAGAACAAGTTTAGTCTTTGGTTGGAAAAACATTGGGTAGTAGAAGTTTTTTAAAATTATTTAGTCTTAATAGTTGTTGCGATTAGTGTGGGATATTTAACTTTTGGTAATGAGAGCATTCCTGCTTCACTTCGTTATTTTAATTATATTAGTCCTTTATATGTATACTTGTTCCTCTTGGTGCTTATTCTTTATTATTTTCGATTTGGTAGCCTGATTAAATAAAGATGGAAATGTTTTTTGCCATCTTTAATCAGTTTTGATTCCCGCTATGTTTGCTTTCCAATTGTTACCTATCTAATCTTTTTCTTCACCTTATTATTTACTATGGTGATTTTAAAATATAATAAAAAAGGAGAAAAAAATTACCGACGCAAATTTCTCAAAGGTATTTTCATTTAAAACACTCTATCTGAACTTCCTAACCTTTGAAATTTTTCATTTGATTTTGTTAGTTTTAGGTCTATCCTTTACTTCGGTCTTGTGGAATAGATGGTTTTTTATTCTTTGTTTGACTTTCTTTATCCATTCTTGGATAGTCTTTTTTAGGACAAGAGATTTTCATTGATATCATCTCATTTTTGAATTATTCAATGCACTAGTCGCACTTTATACTCAATGAAAATCAAAGTGCAAACTAGGAAACTAGCCGCAGGTTGCTCAAAACATTGTTTTGAGGTTGTGGATAGAACTGACAGAATCAGTCACATATATACGGCAAGGCGACGTTGACGTGGTTTGAATTTGATTTTCGAAGAGTATTAAATCTAGGTTTACTAGATTCACTGCTACTATCTATTTATTCGGAAAAGAGACGAAAAAACCTGAGAATTATCTCAGGCTTGGTCATTAAATCT